>JALYIG010000215.1 GCA_030775885.1 Acidobacteriota bacterium
TCATCGGCTGGACCATGGGCGTCAATCACTCCACGCAGGGCGCGGTCACCGTCGCTGCGATCAACAACCTCGCGCTCATCACCGGGAACATCGGCAAGACCGGCGCCGCGCCTTTTTCCATTACCGGCCAGTGCAACGCCATGGGCACGCGCGAGACCGGATTCACCTCCAGCCTGCCCGGCTATCGCAAGTATGACAATCCTCAGGACCGCGCAGACCTCGCCCGTCTGTGGAACATCCCTGTCGATCACATCCCCACCACGCGCGGCCTCGCTTATCCCGACATCATCGAGGGTGCCGTCGCCGGCAGCATCAAAGCGCTCTGGTTCGTCGCCACCAATCCCGTAGTCTCGTTCCCCAATTATTCCGTTCTCGAACAGGCGCTGCGCAGCGTCGAGTTCCTGGTCGTCCAGGACGGCTTCCATCCCACTCCGACCAGCGACTTCGCGCACCTCGTCCTTCCCGCCGCCATCTGGGGCGAAAAAGAAGGCACTTACACTAACTCGGAGCGTCGCGTCAGCAAAGCCAACATCCTGGTCGCGCCCCCGGGCGAGGCGCGTCCCGACTTCGACATCTTCCTCGACATCGCCGAAAGGCTCGGAGTGAAGGACGAACTCTACCCCGGATGGAAGACCACCCACGATGCCTTCAGAGAATGGCAGCGCGTTTCGGCCGGCCGCATGTGTGACTACAGCAACTTCACCTGGCAGCAGATTGAAGATGAGGGCGGCATGCAGTGGGGCGGCGAGCGCCTTTACGAGGACGGCGTCTTTCCCACCGCCGACGGCAAGGCAATCCTCCACAGTGTCCCATGCCTGCCCTTTATGGAGCAGCCGAACGAGCAGTATGACCTCGTCCTGAACACCGGCCGCACCGTAGAGCATTGGCACACACGCACCAAAACCGCCCAGGTCGACCAACTGAACCGCATGGTCCCCAACGCATGGCTCGAGATGAACCCCGTCGATGCAACCCGTCTCAAACTGCGACCCCACGACCGCGTCAACGTGGTCTCGCGCCGCAGCAGTGTTCGCGACCTTGAACTGCGTATTACCGGCATCGTCGCTCCCGGCCAGGTCTTCATGCCCTTCCACTTTTCCGAGACCAACTCCAATCGAGTAACCCTCGGGGGCTTCGACCCCATCTCGCGCGAACCCAACTTCAAACAGTGCGCGGTCTTGGTCGAAAAGTACGTCAAGGTTTTGAACTAACCCTTCCGTCCACGCCGCCGGAAGCCCATCAGCAAAGCAAGAATGAACCCCGACGTTCATCCATTGCCGCAGAGCCCCGCACCGAAAATTCAATCTCTGAGGGATTTTCACCATGGCAAGCTACAAGGCATTTCTCAAGTCGGGACACCCACCCACACTCCTCGCCGCCTTCCTCTACTTCGACTTCAGCTTCGCAGTCTGGGTACTGAATGGCGCGATGGGTCCGTTCATTACCGAACAGTTCCACCTCAGTCAGGGGCAGGTCGGCCTTATGGTCTCTGTCCCCACGCTCGCCGGCGCGTTCATGCGTTTCCCACTCGGCGTCCTCTCGCAGTACATCGGAAGAAAGAGCGCAGCGATCGTGGAGATGTCCGCCATCATCATCGCTCTGCTCTACGGCTTCTTCTTCGTCAAGTCCTTCAACGATGTGCTCGCTATGGGCGTCCTACTCGGCATCGCCGGAGCCAGCTTCGGCGTTGCGCTCTCTCTCGGTTCCGGCTGGTTCCCGCCAAAGTACAAAGGTCTCGCCATGGGTATCGCGGGAGCAGGCAATAGCGGCACGGCGCTCGCCGCTCTCTTCGCTCCGCGCCTCGCTACCCACTATGGTTGGCAGCACGTTTACGGATTCGCTGCGGCGATGATGTTGCTCCCGCTCGTCGTGATGATCGTCCTGGCCAAAGAGCCGCCGGACATCGAGCACCAGAGCCTCAAGCAACACCTCAAGTGTCTCTGGGAGAAAGATGGCTGGGCCTTCAACTTCGTCTACATCATCACCTTCGGCGGCTTCATCGGCCTGGCCACTTTCCTGCCGTCGTTCTACGTCAAGCAGTTCCACGTCACCAAGATCCAGGCTGGCAGCCTAACGGTTCTGGCTACCCTTACCGGGAGCGCCACGCGCGTCCTTGGCGGCTGGTTCGCCGACCGCATTGGCGGAATCACTACCCTCTCTGTCGTCTTCCTGATCGCTATCGCCGGGCTCTTCGGCCTCATGACGGCGCCAACGCTGCTGGTTACAACTCTGCTCTTCATGCTCTGCTTCGCTGCACTTGGCGCGGGTAATGGGGCTACCTTCCAGCTCGTCCCACTTCGCTGGCCTATAACCACTGCGGTCGCTGGCGGCATGATCGGAGAAATCGGCGCGCTCGGCGGCGGTATCCTGCCTAACCTGCTTGGCCAGTCCAAACAACATACCGGCTCCTACAGCACAGGGTTCACCATCTACGCAGCGCTCGCGTTTGCCATCCTCATTATGCTTCGCTTTGCTTCGAAGAGTTGGACCCGCTCCTGGGTTGGGGCTGGCGGGCGCGCACTTCACGAGCCCGTCTCCGTCAGTTCCTTCGCCGAAGAAAGCGGGCAATCTGCTTTGCCTGCCAAGGCCGCTTAGCGGCGGAGGCAAGTCACATCCATAACCTGAAGTCGGCAAGAGTCAGAAACCAGAGAGTCCCCGTTTCTCGATTAGCGCTAAAGGCCGATGCACTCATCGAGCGGAGTTTGGACCCACTGCGGGGTTAGTCCACGGAAACTATAGAACCCTAGCAGGACTGCCCCGTCCGAGGCGGTCACTGCTGGGGATTTCTCGGCGCAGTCTTGATAGGGTCGTTTGAAGGAAGTCGCTGGTGCTTGCAGCGGCTGCGCACGGGCTATGGAAATTGAACCGGCATCCACTGTAACTGATTAGAGACCAGAGACTTAGCAGAAGAGACCGGTCTCCAATTTTGGGACCATCTCGGAGTCCAAGATGCTGGCAATACCACTTACCTACGGGCCGGTTTGCGTCGCGTCTTGCATAGCATGGCACACGCACTGCACACTTGAGAACCAGTCCGACGTGAAGTCTGACGCACCCTGCCCAAGGTGACTGAGTGATTGGCCAGTCAGCCAACCACCACCTCCACTAGAGAGCACATGCAGCGAACGATGGCCGGTACTCGTACCGAGTTCGTCCGCCAGATTGCCAACGAAGAGGGAGCCCAGCTTGCCGCTCCACGCTCCGATGACAATTCGGCAAGAGCGGCTCGGGCACGTGGATGCGAATACCACAATGTCGCACACGCATCTGGTGACAGCGGATAATGTGCGGGTAGCTGGAGAGCTTGGAGCACTTCTTGACAGGGAGTTCCTTGCCCAAGATTTGCCTAAGTTTCCTTCAAACGCGGAAACGACCTCCGAACTCATATCGGAGTCGTTTAGAATGTCGGAGATTTTGGTTGCGGGGGTAGGATTTGAACCTACGACCTTTGGGTTATGAGCCGGACAGGTCGGACTTAAATGTTGTTGAATCAACGACTCTTATACCCCCGCAACCCTGATTTTTTGCCCCAATTTACCCCGATTCTTTGCCCAAGTTTTGCCTAAGTTTTGCCTAAGTTTTGCCTAAGTTTTTTCCTAGTCATTTTCGAAGCGAATTGGCCCAGTTCCGGTTCCTCACAGCCGTGCCCAAACGACCGTCCGCCCTACTTGGACTTCCGGCTCCGGGGTGCGGCGAGGAGTTCCGAACGCCCGACCACAGTTCGCGGGTTCTCCAGCTTCGGCGGGTCGGAAACCCCCTCGAAGGCTTTGCTGGACTTCCAAGGGCTCAGACCGTACATCCGGGCGTCCCGGAGATGGTTCACCCCGTCTTTCCAAGTCGCCAACATCCGCTTCCCGGTGTCCTTGAAGCCAGCGTGGCGAATCATCATCTCCCGGACGGCAGGAGCGGTGTCTGCCACGGCGTCACTGATGCGTTCCACCATCTCCTTCTGTTCCCTTTCGGGAATGCTGAAGGTCGATGTGATGAACTTCGCGAGGGTCTTCCCCGGCAACCACGTCTTCCTGCCGCCGAACATGATGCCGGGGGGATTGTCACGATACCCCGGATAGACCGACGTTGTGAAAAAGTCATAGACGGGGGCGAGACGGGCATCTTCCCGAGACGTGTAGAGGAGGGCCAAGTTCTTCGAGTGGCAGTCGGCATTCCTCATCGCGTAGGTCATCAGCAGCATAGCGGTCAGTTTCTGGAACGTCTCGTATTGGTGACGACCGTCCACGTGGTCGCGGACTGCCTTGGCGATTCTCTCCCACGTTGTTTCGTACTTGTACTCTGGCCTTAGTCCGAGGAGCGCACAGAAGTCCTCCAGAGCACGGAAAGGCTTGCCGTTCTCATCGACATCGAAACGATGCACGACCAGAACATTGCCATCCTCCGACAGTTCCGTCTTCGCACAGGGCAAAACCCTTGCTGCCACCTGCATACAGAGATGCTCGTTGGCTGTCGCGAATGGAAGCCGAGCCGATGAGCCCTTGATAATGTGCTGATGAGTGAGAATGGTCGCCTTCTTGTGCGGCCCCAACCCTCCCTGCTGCGCCTCTGTGTCCAAGAACTTTGGGAGTACACCTGAAACGCCGCTTCTTGCGTGTTCACGGACAAGCTGGGAGAACGCTTCTTCCGAATTGTCCCCCTTTAGTAGTTCGGCGACCTCAACGGGTTTGGCCGGTTCGTCCAATGCCGCACCGGGTGGAGCAACTTGGATTCTTCCCACCATATTGCGCCCGATGACGGACAGGAGAGCAACCGGACTCGCTCCTATGTGCGGCCCGAATTCCTCCTGCAAGACTTGGAGGAGATACCCCTCCGGCAGATTCATACGAAAGATGGGGTGGAGTTGGTCATCCCACGGATAGGACTCTGTTCGAATGGGCATTGTCAGGGATACGAGATTCTCCGGAGCAACTTCCGGGACGTAAGCCATGACGCTCTTGAAGTCGCCGACCTGTTCGAGCACGCCAACGTGCTGACCGAGGACGTGGACGTTCAGCTTCATGCTGTACCGCCCCGCTCACGCCGCAGTTCATCAAGGGTGCCAGACTTCCCTGCCTCGACGAAGCTCATCTCCATTCCCAGAACAGTGAGGACAGCCAGCAGCTTCCGGGAACCAAACTCTGTTAGCTGCCCTCGCTCTAAGCGCACAAGGGATTCCCTCGTCAGGCCAGACCGTTCCGCGACTTCGCCCTGGTGCAACTTGAGGGCTTTTCGCCGTGCCGCAACCGCTTCTCCGAGTTCCATTAGCGTCTTCATGGGTGATTTATATCTCACTTTATGAATAACTACAAGGAATATGTGATACAAATAGCACTTGTGATCATACCATCTCTGAGTTTCGGAATGCGCCGCCTGACCGACTCACACCGCTGCTGGCTGGCATCTCTGCGCCCCCAGCCCCAGCTTCCCGTCGGCCAAAATGCCTCAACCACGTTACCGAAGTGAGGAATGCTGGATTCCCCAGGTGAGTGCCACGATGCAGGTGCGGCAGAGCACCGACATGAAGCCGACGTAGACTTTAAGCATGCAAGGCAGCAAAGAGTTCAATCGACTTCAACGTGAAATGAAGCCCCGGGACGCAGTCATCAGCTTCCAGTGCTCTTCCCCTGGGATCCTCCAAGTCACGGAGACGATCGGCGGCGAAAGGCTCCATCATCAGGAAGTCATACAAGACCCGGATGCTGTGACCGAAATAGAAGCGAGATACATGTTCTTTGCGAAGCAGGCGGACACAGCGAGAGAGCAGGTCAAGCTGGGCCACTCATGCACATTCAACGTCTACTTTCGGGAACCCTAATGCCCGATCCAAGAGACATCTCGATCTCTAAGCTCCTATCCAGGATCGTTTGCACAATGGTTGATCGGCCCGAGTTTGTAGTCATCAAGACGCACGTAGCAGAAGAGGGTGCAAGCTTCTCCATTGACGTTCATCCCGATGACGTCGGAAAGATCATCGGCAGGCAGGGGCGCAATGCTAAGTCCCTCCGCATCATCGTGAGCGCTGCCGGGCAGAAGCTGCACCGGCGATATGTCCTTGTGGTCGATGAAGGGACCCTAGGTCCGGCGCTTCCACAGGCACTTCGCCTATTATTCGCCTATGGGCGGGGAGCGAGCATCGACGACGCGGATGAGATTGTCGGGACGCATCTGCTGCGCCTGCAAGAACCCCCTTGCCCCGGATCCCAAGCATTTCCAAGGTGAACGATACTGTGCTCGCTGCTCGTCCAAGCAGTCCTCGGCCACTCACCGCGTGTACATGTCCTTCATGAAGTCGCACGGGTGGTACTGCCAGTTCCTGGAGGAGGACCTGAAGACGCCTCTACCGCGCAAGCTCAGCTTCGCTTCGGCTGACAAGATTTTGGAGTTGGCTGAGAGGGCGGGCGCTCTCCGCAACTTGGAGTGTCACCAAGCCCTGCAACATGGCATAGAAGTCGGACGTGGAGGTGTGTTCCTCGTCCTCACCGACGACCAGTACCGGAAGTTGTGCCGGGGCAAGTGACCTTTGCCCCCTTGGATGGATCGGCGATACATTCATGTAGCTCAAGCCGAAGGCGCTGGTTATCATCGGGGTAATAACGCACCCACATCAGCTCTTCCTAAGCGCATCGAAGGTGGGAAGGACACAATGATTCACGACTCCATCAAGACCTACAGAATCCAAATCGATCCCGAGGGGGCTATTCGAACATCGACGTTAGTATTCGCGTGGATGGTGGGACATTAGGGGGAGCGGGCAACAACGCCGCCCTGATTTTCGTCGATCGCGTCGTCCACACGCTAGAACAGCCCTTTCGTTTGGACAAGTCCAAAGCGGCCAGTATTCGTGAAGGCTTGAGGCTGGCCGCCCGGTTCATATTGAGGTGCAAACCCTGCGCACCCAACTGACTCAAGCTGGATTTGTCCCAGGATAAATACTTCCTACGCTCTGATAAGCAGCTGATGCGTTCAACCTCGGCAAGTTGCCACAAGGCTTTGCACTGCCGCCAAAGGACTAAGATGCTGCCCCGACACTTGGGTTCGAACTTTGAGCAGCGCGAGTTACATGCAGTGCACCATTAACCTTCCTACCCCCTTTACCTTCTGTCGAGTAGCTTTGTCGCAAATCCCGCGAGGTCCTCGTTTACCTCTTCATTGCGCTCCAGCAGAGAATAGTGCGCCCCCGGGCTCACCATTGCAATGGTGGCACGAGAGATGGTGTTCCTCATAGTCTCACTCGCACTTGGCAGTGTCGTTGTGTCCTCCTTGCCGACGATCATGAGGACTGGAATGCCAATTCTTGGCAGCACCTGGGTGGCGTCCCAATGGAACATTTCGAGGGTTCACTCCCGGCAGCAATGGATTCGACGCGGTCATCACAGTCAGGCCATCTCCCGCTCCTGGCATGTGCAGATCGCTGAGCAGAACGTCGTAGACATTCGAGGTGATGAGCTTCAGTGCCTCTGGCACGTTCGCCGCCGAGGTCACTTCGAAGCCCTCTTGCCCTAGCACTTCGCATAATGTTGAACGAATCAGCTCGTCATCATCCACTAGCAGAACCTTATTACCTTCCATCGCAAGTCCTCGCACGCGATGAGCCGCGCTGAGTATATACAACCTCAGAACGGTGCCCCTTGGCTGTGCAATTTCGCTCTATTTCCTGTCAAATCGGTCAGGGCCATACTCCTGCCACTAAGCTCGTTTCGATCGAATAGGGTGGCGGCATTGGGATTACCTCGGCAAATTTATTCATACCCACGCTACGTTCGGATGGGGTACCTTATAAATCAATCTTCCGGTATCGCGGGTGTCTCAAGTCGCGGACATCCGACTCGTAGCGGTAATGGGTCATTTTGAGTATCCAGGTTTTCGGCCATTTCGCGGGCTTAGAGCACCACGATCCGTCGTGCGATCCATCGCCAAATCTGAACCGCATACGCCGACGTACGATAGGGAATCACCCCGCGCAGTACACGGAGGCCCAGCGGCATGTCTGACAATTTGAAGTTTGACCCTATTGCCTTCTTGGGAAATGCTGGACTTGGACAAAGTCTCGTCCGATTGACCGCAAGAGAGACCTTCTTTTCGCAAGGAGACCCAGCCAACTGTATCTTTTATCTTCAGAGTGGCCGCGCCAAGCTCACGGTCATCTCGGAACGAGGCAAGGAGGCAACCATTACACTGCTCGCCCCCGGCGACTTCATAGGAGAAGAGTCGATGGCCAGCGTCTCCGGCCTGCGGCTGGCGACCGCGACCGCCAGCACGGCCTGCACTGCGTATAAGATTGAGCGTAGCGAGATGATTCGCGTGATGCACGAGGACCATGGCTTCTCAGACCTATTCCTCAAGTATCTACTTGCCCGTGGGATGCGGACCCAAGCTGACCTGATCGATCAACTCTTCAACTCCAGCGAGAAGCGCCTCGCTCGCATCCTTCTGCTGATGGCGGAGTTCGGCCAACCAGGCGAACCCGAAATGCTGATTCCGAAGATAACTCAGGAGACGCTCGCCGAGATGATCGGCACCACTCGGTCTCGCGTCAGCTTCTTCATGAACAAGTTTCGCCAGCTCGGCTTCATCGAATACAACGGTCGTATCCAAGTCCACAAATCGCTGCTCAATGTGATTCTGAACGATGAGCCGCCAGGGCAGAATTCAGCCAAGGCTCCCCTCGTAGAAGCCGGACCGGGGCAATTAAAGGCGGCCCTGAAAAGAGCCGCTGTCGTTGGCGTCAAGGTCAGGCACCACGATGGGTTACGGGATTAGGCAAAGGGCAAGGTCATTTTCAAAGGCGGGAAATGATGGTTCCGGGGCATAAACTACTAGCGGCACGTGGGTCTACCCAGATCGGAGGTCTGTATGTCCAACCCGGCTTGTATTCTCGTTTATGGACGAGATCCCGGTTTGCTTGAGACTCGCTGCATGCTTCTGGAAACGACGGGAAGAGTAGTTCACGCCACCACTGAGCCAGAACAGGCGGAACAGATCATCCGCGAGGAACATCCGGATCTCCTTGTCCTCTGCTACACCCTTTCTCCGGACGACCGCTCCAGCATCTTGAGTGCAGCACAGCATCTCAGGCCTGCGATGAGGACACTCATTCTTACCGCAGACGGTACTACGGAGACTGGCCAGGACGATCTGAGCATTTTTACGGGAGCCCGGGCACTGAAAGCGAAGGTGGTCGAAATGCTCGATTGGAAGCAGCCTGAAGCTGATTAGTAGCGCTGAATGAGCCGTTCGTAACGGTCAAGTGCTCTACCCGACATATTTGGCATCCAACGATAAGGGGGATGTTGACCGCCTTTCATCCCCGACCAACCAGCGGAGTCGGCAAATGACGGGTGCATCGGCGGAGCAGACTGCAGAGCGGATCACAGCCGGACAACTTGCTCTCGAAGTAATGCATGAGATTCGGAATCCCCTTGAAGCGCTGGGGCACCTCACCTTTCTGACGCTTGAAGACGCGCACCATCCGGATATGGTGATCAAGTACATGGGTATGGCCGAGGAGCAGATGGCCAACCTCAACCGCATCGTGAGCCAGACTTTAGGATTTGCGAGGACCTCTTGTCCAGCGAGATCGAGCGATCTCGCCGATCTTGCTGAGGCTGCCCTGCGAATTCATCAGAAGACGATATCTGAGAAGAATATCCACATCGTCAAAGACTTTCCAAAAGGGATGATGGCATCTATTCGAATGGGTGAGATTCTTCAGGTCGTTTCGAACCTGATCGTCAATGCGCTTGATGCCTTGCCAGCCGACGGCACTCTCTCGGTTCGTCTCCGCAAACGCCAGGACAGTATCTATATCCTGGTTGCGGACAACGGTCAGGGAATTTCCATCGAGCACGCTAAAGATATCTTTGAGCCGTTTTTCACAACCAAAGAAGAGCACGGCACGGGGTTAGGCCTCGCTTTATCGAAGGAGATCGTTAAGCGGCACGGCGGCAGAATAGGGTTTCGGAGCAGTGTGCGGCCAGGCAAGAGCGGTACAACCTTCAGAGTCTCTTTTCCGGCCTAACAGTTTTTACTTGGCACTAGGGTTCCCGAAAGAAGACGTTGAGTTGGCAGGAGTGGCCAAGCCCGTACCTTTTCAACCTCATGCCGCGATCCATTCGAACTTCTCCGGGAACGGGATCAGGATCGAACCCCCGTGAATCGCGATCAGCTTCCGCCGCCGGAACTGGCCGAGGAGCCGGGTCACGGTCTCGCGGGCACACCCGACGAGGCTCGCCAGTT
>JALYIG010000216.1 GCA_030775885.1 Acidobacteriota bacterium
CGGCATATTCCCGCAGCACCTCGCCCGCGTCGGTCAGCGTTCCATCGCGGGACGACCGCTCCAGCAGAACCTCGCCCAGTTCTGCCTCCAGCTTCGCAATCGCCTGGCTCACGGCCGGCTGCGTCCGATGCAGCCGCGTCGCCGCCCGCGAAAAGCTGCGCTCCTCCGCCACTGCCAGAAACGTCTCCAACTGAAACAAATCCATCACAATTCCTCAAGCGCCAAAGCGAAAAAGATACCAGCCGCAGAGCCGAAGCGCCGAAGGCGCGATAACATACCAGCCTAGGCCGGAGGCCTGGGTGCGTGGATGCTCAACAGTGCCTAGGGCTGAAGGCCCGGCATATAATCCTGCCATTGTGACAAGGTCCGAACCGAATGATTCAATTAGAATTTATAATACTGCTGCCGAACACTATAAGCCTGCGTTATTCTATGACACAAGGAGTCGAGGTCAAAACATGTCCCTGACAGAGCCCGCAGTACCCCAGCCAGATCAGCCGCAAGGGCCCCGCGTCTTCTTCTTCGACACTACCCTGCGCGACGGCGAGCAGTCCCCCGGATGCACCATGCACGCCGGCGAAAAACTTCGCCTCGCCCACCAGATCGCCTCCCTCGGCGTCGACATCCTCGAGGCCGGATTCGCCATCGCCTCCGACGGCGACTCCGAGTCCATCCGCACCATTGCGCGAGAAGTCCGCGGTCCCATCATCGCCTCCCTCGCCCGCTGCAGGCGTGAAGACATCGAAGCCGCCGCCCGCTCCATCGAGCCCGCAGCCCGCGGCCGCATCCACACTTTTCTCTCCACCTCCGACCTCCACCTTGCGGCCAAGCTCAAAATCACGCGCGCCGAAGCCATCGACCAGATCTCCTCCATGGTCGCTCTCGCCAAGACTTACGCCGACGATGTCGAGTTCTCCCCCGAGGACGCCACGCGTACCGATCGCGACTTCCTCATCGAGGTCTGCAAAGTCGCCATTGAGGCTGGAGCAACCACGCTCAACCTCCCCGACACGGTTGGCTACTGCATCCCGCAGGACTATGCGCAGATGTTCACCGACGTCCGCGCCCGCATCCCCCGCATCGACGCCGATAACATCATCCTCTCGGCCCACTGCCACGACGACCTCGGCCTCGCCGTTGCGAACACGCTGGCATCGGTAGAAGCGGGTGTGCGCCAGATAGAATGCGCCATCAACGGCATCGGCGAACGCGCCGGCAATGCCTCGCTGGAAGAACTCGCCGCCATCTTCACTACCCGCCGCGACAAGCTGCCTTACAAACACAGCATTGTGATGAGCAAGCTTTACGCCACCAGCCAGATGCTCGCCGAGTGCATCACCTTCGGCGCCGCGCCGAACAAGGCGATCGTCGGAGCCAACGCCTTCGCCCACGCTGCGGGAATTCACCAGCACGGCGTCATGGTCAACCCGCTGACCTACGAAATCATGACGCCCGAATCCGTCGGCGTGCCGCACAACTCGCTCGTCCTCGGCAAACACTCCGGCCGCCGCGCACTAGAACAACGCTACGTCGAACTCGGCCACGCACTCACGCGCTCCGAACTCGACGCCATCTATCACCGCTTCACCGAACTAGCCGACCGCAAGAAAACCATCTACGACCAGGACCTGCTCAGCCTGCTCAAACCCGAACCCAAGGTATCAGCCATCGCATAGTAGAGCCAGAGGCCAGAACATGCGCGAAAGAACCGCGGAAGGAAACATCCAGAACGTCGGTCACATGCTTTGGGGCCTTTTTGCATACATCTGCATCGTTATTTCCGGATTCTGCGGCTACTGGAAAATGCTGACGGTCTGGCATGCAGTCGCGGTCGGAGCTCCAGCTCTCGCAATTTATCTGTTTGGATCAAGATCACTCCGACTGGCCTCCAAGGTCCTCGAAAAAGGAAAGACTGAATGAGACTCAAGATAGCCATCCTCGCCGGCGACGGCATCGGCCCGGAAGTCACCAACGAAGCCGTCAACATCCTCAAAGCAGTCGCCGAACTCGGCGGCCACGACTTCACCTTCGTTCCGCTGCTGCTCGGCGGAGTCGCCATCACAGCTACCGGTTCCCCACTGCCCACCGCGACGCTCGAAGCCTGCCTCGAATCCGACGCCGTCCTGCTCGGCGCAGTCGGGGACAATAAGTTCAACTCTCTCCCACCGGACAAGCGTCCTGAAGGCGGCCTGCTCCAAATCCGCCAGGCCCTTGGCGGCTTCGCCAACCTGCGCCCCTCCATCGCCTATCCCGCGCTGAGCGAGAATTCGCCCCTCCGCCCCGAAGTGACCAAAGACGCAAATATCCTCTTCGTCCGCGAACTGCTTGGCGGCCTCTACTTCGGTGCGCCCCGCTGGTGGAACAAGGAAACCGGCGAAGCCATCAACACCATGCGCTACACCAAGGCCGAAGTCGTCCGCGTCGCGCGCGTCGCCTTCGAACTGGCCGCCAAACGCCGCAAGAAAGTCACCTCCGTCGACAAGGCCAACGTCCTCGAAGTGTCGCAGCTCTGGCGCGATACCGTGATCGAAGTCGGCAAGGACTACCCCACCGTCACTCTAGAGCACCAGCTCGTCGACTCGATGGCGATGCACATCATGAACATCCCGCGCAACTTCGACGTGGTGCTCACTGAAAACCTCTTTGGTGACATCCTCTCCGATGAGGCCGGCGTCATCACCGGCTCGCTCGGCATGCTGCCTTCGGCGACCATCGGCGGCGCGGTCAACCTTTACGAACCCGTACACGGCTCCGCGCCCGACATTGCCGGCACCGGCAAGGCCAACCCTCTCGGCGCGATCCTCACCGCAGCCATGGTGCTCCGCCACTCCGCCAACCTCGAGGCGGACGCCGCTGGCATCGAAGCTGCCGTCGCCAAAGTTCTCGAAGCCGGCAACCGCACCGCGGACATCGCTCGCGGCAACGCAGCCGGCCAACATCTCGTCTCGACCACCGAGATGGGCAAACTAGTCCACCAGGCGCTCGCCGAGTCCATCGACCGCCGACAGTCCATGCACGCCGTCTAGTCACCACGTTGTCATTCTGAGCGCAGCGAAGAATCCCCGTATTAGCCTTTGTTGTTGCTCTTGTTTTCGTCATTGCCATTGCTTTCGCCATTGCGTCTCTTACTCATGAATCGCCTCCTCCAACTCGCCGCCGCCCTCCTCCTCACGACGACGCTCGCGCACGCCCAAACCCAGCCAATCAACCCCGCATCCCAGCCCCCAACCAAATCCAGCAAAAAGGAAAAGCCCCAACGCGAAGACGTCGAGTGGCTCTGGCAGTACACCCCCGATGCCATTAATAAAGATGGCCGCGAAAATGAGCTCGTCCAGGATCCGCGTTTCATGCCCTTCCTGCAGCAATTCCTCACTGCCCCGCAGAGCTTCTGGGGCTATGCCATCAATGGCCGTTACCGCTCGCTGCCCAACACGGCGCTCGACCACCTCACCGTCCCCGGCAAGGTCATCACGGACGAGAACCGTTACCTCTCTGTCTCTGGCTGCGTCGTTCACTTCTGCCCGGCGCGCGGCCTGCTCTGGATCGACCTCAACGGCAAGCAGCAGCACCTCGTCGTATTCGCCGCGCTCGACTGGATTAAGGAAGGCCGCCCCACCTCCGATCCGGCCGCCGAATACACGCTGTGGCTCTTCCCCAACCAGCCGCTCAGCACAGCATCCGGACCGGCCACGCATCTGCCACCCGAGCTGATGAAAGCCATCGCTCGCTGGACCGCCCAGCCACTCGCCGGCTCCGGAATCGTCCAGAACATCACTCATGCCATCCTCGTCGACCCTGACGGCACGCCCCACGAAGTAGCGCCCTCAGCCCTCGGCGTCGCCGCACACTCCAGCCCCACGGACCCCGACACCACCGCACCCGTACTTAAACCCCGCAACTGAACACGGACAATATAGAACGTTTCACCACCGGATAAATATTATGACGACACCGAACTCCACACCCCGTACCCTCTTCGAAAAAGTCTGGCAGTCTCACCTCGTCGCCGAACCGCAGGGCGAGCCCTCCATCCTCTACATCGATCTCCATCTCGTCCACGAGGTCACGTCGCCCCAGGCATTCGACGGCCTGCGCATGGCCGGCCGCAAGATTCGCCGCCCCGACCGCCACATCGCGACCGCCGACCACAACGTCCCCACCACCTCCGTGCAGGACCGCCTCGTGATCACTGACCAGATCTCGAATGCGCAGGTCAGCGCCCTGCGCAAGAACTGCGCTGAGTTCGGCGTCGAGTTCTTCGACGTGCAGGATCGCGACCAGGGCATTGTCCACATGATCGGACCTGAACTCGGAGCCACCAAGCCAGGCAGCACGATCGTCTGCGGCGATTCGCACACCGCCACCCACGGGGCTTTTGGCGCACTCGCGTTTGGGATAGGCACAAGCGAAGTCGAGCACGTGATGGCCACGCAGACCCTGCCCCAGGACAAGCCCAAGAACTTCCGCATCACCGTCGATGGCGAGCTCCCCTTCGGCGTCACCGCCAAGGACATCATCCTGGACATCATCGGTCGCATCGGGACCGATGGCGCCACCGGCTACGTCGTCGAGTACGCCGGCTCCGCCATCCGCGCCCTCTCCATGGAAGGCCGCATGACCGTGTGCAACATGAGCATCGAAGCGGGTGCCCGCGCCGGCCTGATCGCCCCCGACGAAACCACCTTCGCCTACCTCAAAGGGCGACGCTTTTCCCCGGCTGGCGCAGCGTGGGACGAGGCCGTCGCTCACTGGCGCACCCTCCCCTCCGACGCCGATGCGAAGTTCGACCGCGAACTCCACATCGACGCCGCCACCCTCGCCCCCGCCGTCACCTGGGGCACATCGCCCGGCATGACCACCACCATCAACGGAGCCGTGCCCACCCTCGCCGACGCGAAGACAGAAGCCGACCGCAAGTCCTTCGAGCGCGCCTACGAATACATGGGCCTCAAGCCCGGCACGCCCATCGCCGACATTAAGATCGACACCGTATTCCTCGGCTCCTGCACCAACGGCCGCATCGAAGACCTGCGCGCCGCAGCGGCCGTCGTCAAGGGTCATCACGTCGCCACCAAAATCCGCGCAATGGTCGTCCCCGGCTCGCAGGCGGTCAAGCGCCAGGCCGAATCCGAAGGCCTCGACATCATCTTCAAGTCCGCCGGCTTCGAGTGGCGCGAGCCCGGCTGCTCCATGTGCCTCGCGATGAACCCTGACATTCTGCAGCCCGGCGAGCGCTGCGCCTCCACGTCCAACCGCAACTTCGAAGGCCGCCAGGGCCGCGGAGGCCGCACCCACCTGGTCAGTCCACAGATGGCCGCCGTAGCCGCCATCACCGGCCACTTTACCGACATCCGCACGTGGAAAGGCTGAGGCAGCAGCTAGCTCCTAGCTACTAGCTGCTAGCTCAACAAAACCGACCCAGATTAATTCGCCCCTAGCTAAAAGCTAGAGGCCAGGAGCTAGAAGCTAAATGATCCCCATCAACATCCTCACCTCCACAGCCGTCCCACTGCCGATGCCCAACATCGACACGGACCAGATCATCCCCAAGCAGTTCCTCAAGCGCATTGAGCGCACCGGCTACGGCGACTTCCTCTTCTACGACTGGCGTCGCATTCAGGAGGGCCCCGACGCCGGGAAGCCCGACCCATCCTTCGTCCTCAACAACGCCGCATACAACGGCTCGCAGATCCTGATAGCCGAAAAGAATTTCGGCTGCGGATCGTCTCGCGAACATGCGGCATGGGCTCTGAATCAATACGGCTTCCTCGCCGTCATCGCCCCCACCTTCGCCGACATCTTCTTCTCCAACGCCGGCAAGAACGGCATCATCCTCGTCCGTCTCTCGGAAGAAGACGTGCAGACGCTGCTCGCCCGCAGCACCGCGAACCCGCAGCACAGGATCACCATCTCGCTCGTTGACCAGACCATCGCCGACGACCACGGCTTCTCGGCAACTTTCGAAATCGACCCGTTCCGCAAATACTGCCTGCTCAACGGCCTCGACGACATCGGCCTAACCCTCCGCCACGAGGACGCTCTCGACAAATTCGAGTCTGCCCACGACAAAGAGTTTTGGACCCTCCCAAAACTCACAACCGCCTCATAGTTGTCATTCTGAGCGCAGCGAAGAATTCCCGTATTTCGCTATTGCTTGTTTCTGTTGTTTGTTTGTTGTTCCCGAACGGAATCTGCTTCTCGCTTTCGGGTTTCGACGAAGGAAAAGAAATCACCGCATCAGCCATACCGTGAATAACTCTCTCCAACTCGACCGCCGCCGCTTCCTCCAGTCGCTCGCGCTCACCTGCGCCGCAACTGCTCTCCCTGGCGGCGCCATTGCCGCTGAGCTAGTCGGCGCGCCCCTCCCCGCATGGCGAGAAGGCAACTTCGACATCCACCACATCGACACCGGTCGCGGCAACTGCACCCTGCTTGTCTTCCCGGACGGCACCACGATGATGATCGACGCCGGTGCCGCCAACGCACCCGCCGCTACCTCCAGCACCGCGCACCCTAACGTCACCCGCCGCCCCGGCGAGTGGCAGGCACTCTACGCGCTCGCGCACTCCCCATCCAACAAGCTCGACTACTTCCTCACCACGCACATCCATCCCGACGGCGACATCGCCCCCGGTTCGCCGCTCGCCCCTTGCGGCGCTTACCAACTCACCGGCATCAGCGACGTGGATGCGCTCATACCCATTACCCGCGTCATCGATCGCAGCTTCCCCAACTACGGCGCCTTCCCGGCCTACGCCGCACCCTACAGCGCCAACTACCTCGCCTACCTCAAGTGCCGCACCTCCTTAGGTCGCGACGTTCTCCGCGCCCAGCCAGGCTCCACGCAGCAGATCACACTCCGCCGCAACGCTGAGCGCTACCCGAACTTCTGCGCCCGCATCCTCGCCGCCAACGCCGTCGTTTGGACCGGGAAGGGCTCCGCAACCGCCGCCCGCCTGCCCGACCTCAGTCACGAGCCTGCAAACGCCCACGGCTACGAGAACCTTCTCTCCGTCGCCACCCGCTTCCAGTATGGCCGCTTCAGCTACTACGCCGGCGGCGATCTTGACTGCGACACCTACGACGGCCGCAGCCCTTACCTTGACGTCGAAACCCCCGTCGTCCACGTCGCCGGCCGCACCGAAGTCGCCGCCGCCGATCATCACGGTTATTTCGACTCTTGCGGTCCCGAGTTTGTCCGGTCCCTCGACGCCCAGGTCTACGTCGTGCAGGCCTGGGACGTCGGCCATCCCGGCACCGCGCAGATGCAGCGCATGACCGGCGAATGGGTCGACGGCGTCACATCCGCCGCGCAGATGCACGACCTCTTCGTCACCGACCTTCTGCCCGCGAACGAACTCCTTAACCGGCGATTTGCGCCGCAGATCAAATCCAAACATGGCCACGTCGTCGTCCGCGTAGAACCCGGCGGTGACAGCTACCACGTCTACGCACTCGACAGCTCCATAGAAAACGGCAACATCACCGGCGTCTTCGGCCCGTACCAGTGCCGCGCCTAGCAGTCCAAAAAAGGAACGTATCTTGAGCCAGCAGAAACAACTCGATCCCGCAAAAAAGAACTCCATCGTGCTAACCGAAGGCCCTAACCGAGCCGCCGCCCGTAGCTACCTTCGCTCGGTCGGCTTCAGTAAGGAAGACCTGCACAAGCCCATCATCGGCATCGCCAACACATGGACCGAGATCGGCCCTTGCAACTTCCACCTCCGCCAGGTCGCCGAGGCGGTCAAGCAGGGCATCCGCGAGGCGGGCGGCACGCCCATGGAGTTCAACACCATCACCATCCACGACGGCATCACCATGGGTACGCAGGGCATGAAGGCCTCACTCATCTCGCGCGAGGTAATCGCCGACTCGATCGAACTGGTCACCCGCGGCAACAGCTTCGACGGCCTCGTTTGCATTGCCGGATGCGACAAGAACATGCCCGCCGCCATCATGGCGCTCGCACGCCTCGACATCCCCGGCCTCATGCTCTACGGCGGCAGCATCGCACCCGGCAACCTCAAGCAGCCCGACGGCTCCAACAAAGAAATCACGATCCTGCAGGTATTCGAAGGCATGGGAGCGCACTCGGCGGGGAAGATCAACGACGATCAGCTCGAAGCTCTCGAAGCCGCTGCCTGCCCCGGCCCTGGCGCCTGCGGAGGCCAGTTCACCGCCAACACCATGGCCATGGCCGGCGAGTTCCTCGGCATCTCCCCGATGATGATCTCCGGCGTCCCCGCCATGTCCGCCGAAAAGCACGAAGCCTCGCGCGCCGCTGGGCGCATGGTGATGGACCTCGCCCGCCGCGGCGTCAAGCCCAGCGACATCCTCACCCGCAACTCAATCGAGAATGCCATCGCCGCCGTCGCCGCATCCGGGGGTTCCACCAACGCCGTCCTCCACCTCATCGCCATCGCTCACGAGTTGAAGATCCCGCTAACGATGGAAGACTTCGACCGCATCTCGGAGCACACGCCCTTCATCTGCGACCTCTCCCCAGGCGGCAAGTACGCAGCTAAGGACTATCAGGATGCAGGCGGCTCGCGTCTTCTCGCCCAACGCCTTTTGCAACGTAAGCAGTTACATGATGGCCCCACAGTCTCCGGTAAATCGATCCACGAAGAGGCCGCCCTCGCTGTTGAAACGCCCGGCCAGCCCGTCATCTATAACTGGGACAAGCCGCTCAAGTCCACCGGCGGCCTGGTCATCCTGCGCGGCAACCTCGCCCCCGACGGCTGCGTCATCAAGGTCGCCGGCCACGAGCGCCTGCTCCACACCGGCACCGCCCGCGTCTTCGAAAATGAGGAAGACTGCCACATCGCCGTCGAAGCCGGAAAGATCAATCCCGGCGATGTCCTCGTCATCCGCTACGAAGGCCCCAAAGGCGGCCCAGGCATGCGCGAGATGCTAGCCGTCACCGCCGCTGTAAAAGGCATCCCCGCCCTCTCCGACACCGTCGCTCTATTAACTGACGGCCGTTTCTCTGGAGCAACGCGCGGCCTCATGGCCGGGCATGTCGCACCTGAAGCTTTCTTAGGCGGTCCCATCGCCGCCGTTCACGAAGGCGACACCATCACCTTCGACATCCCCGCCCGCAAGCTAACCCTCAACGTCCCCGACACCGAAATCGCCACCCGCATCAAGTCCTTCACACCGCCCGCCTCACGCTTCACCCGCGGCGTCTTCGCCAAATACGCCAACACCGTCTCCTCCGCCAGCCAAGGAGCCATCACCTCGTAGTTTTCGTTAAGGGCACGGATTCAGCCGTGCCGCACCACGCACCAGAAAGAACCGGGGCTTTAGCCCCTGAGGTCAGCATCTTGTCCAAGTCGGCCAACAGACGCATCGGCACTGCTCTCATTTTTGCCGTGGCTATTTTTGTCTGGTGGTACGTGGAGGCCGAAGACTTCAGCGACAGCAGAGTCGCCGGGAAATATGTCTTCATTCATGACGGGGTTACTCAACAACTCACACTTAAGCGCGACCACACATTTGAACAAGAAGATTCGGTTAGTGGTACTACCACCCACGCGAGCGGCACATGGAGAGTTTTCACCAGCACCGGTCACATGGCTTTTTCCCGCAGCTTCATTGATGCGCGCGATGAGTGGCGCGGACTAGACGATCACAAAGTATTTGGGATCGTCAAGAACTACTTAGGACTTGTTTCGATTACTTTCGATCCCTACTCAAAACCTGTAATGGCATTCAAAAAGCTCTTCAGCTAGAGGTCACCCAATGGCAAACAAATCGAACCAGCACCCCACCCTAACCGGAGCCGAAATCCTCTGGGCCACCCTCGTTGGCGAGGGCGTCACCACCGTCTTCGGCTATCCCGGCGGAGCCATCCTGCCTGCCTACGACGCGCTGCGCAAGTTCCCCATCCACCACATCCTCGTGCGCCACGAGCAGGGCGCCGCCCACATGGCCGACGGATACGCCCGCGCCTCGGGCCGCACCGGCGTGTGCATCGCGACCTCAGGCCCCGGCGCAACCAACCTCGTCACCGGCATCGCCACGGCCATGCTCGACTCCATCCCCATCGTCTGCATCACCGGCCAAGTCTCCAGCAAAGTTCTGGGCACCGACGCGTTCCAGGAGATCGACATCACCGGCATCACCCTGCCCATCACCAAGCACAACTTCCTCGTCACCCATGCTGAAGACATCGCCCCCACCATCCGCGAAGCCTTCCAAATCGCCGCGACTGGCCGCCCGGGCCCGGTCCTCGTCGACATCACCAAGGACGCCCAGCAAGCCACCGCACCCTTCGACTTCGTGGCCGCCGCGCCCGCTGCGCACCGTCCGCACCCCATGCTCCGCGCCGAGTCCGACTCCATCCGCGAAGCTGTCGAACTCATCAAGTCTGCCAAGCGCCCGGTCATCCTCGCCGGCCACGGCATCATCAAGTCCGAATCG
>JALYIG010000217.1 GCA_030775885.1 Acidobacteriota bacterium
CTTGACTCATGGCTGCACAGCACCAGCCCAGCCGTAAAAGAGGAAGACGATTCCACCCACACTCCGTTTGACTCTCCAACTGCTGCGGAGCAATCCGGGGCCCAGGCTGTGGCGAAGGCTGTGCGCACTCGCGCAAGCATGTGGTGGCCCACCGGCATTGGATTGTGTGGAGCGCTTGTCGCTGTTGTGGCCGCCGTAGCCACGCAAGCGCCCTGGCCAAGTTTGATGGTAACCAATCCGATCCGGCTCACACAGTCACAGACCCGTGTCCTCTCACCCCTGCTGAGTGATGGTAAGCAAATCTACTACCCGCGTTTTGAAAACGGTCGGTATGGCGTGGCGGAGACACCAACCAATGGCGGGGGCAGCGCAACAGTGGTCACGGGCATGGGCAATCCAGAGCTTTGCGACCTTGCCCCAAACGGGCACGCAATGCTTCTTCGGGACCTCAGCGGTTCGCGCGACGCGCAAGCCCCTGTATATCTCCATCTCGGCCCTGATGCGGTTCAAAAGGTCGGAGACGTTTTGGCTTACGATGTCGCGTGGTATCCCGATGGCAAGAGTATTCTCTATTCAACCGACGGCGAAGTGTATTCGACGGATACGGAGGGAAGGTCTCGGGATCGGCTATTCGCTATTCCTGGTAACGCCTTCTGGTTTAGATGGTCGCCTGATGGCAAGAAGTTAAGCTTCACCGTGATCGATAAGAAGAGCGAAGAGACCTCGATTTGGGAGTTTGCGGCGGGTGACAGAGACCCTCACAGGCTGTTTGGAGAGTTGCCGTTCCACCTATGTTGTGGATCATGGACGCCTGACGGAATGAACTACCTATTCCAGGTCCGCAACGGGAATACGTTCCAGATATGGGCCTCGCGGGAACAGCGTCATTTTCACCTTCCTATCAAGGACAACCCATTTCCCCTTGTTTTCGGTGCAACGAGCTATCGAGGACCACTGCCTAGCGGGGATGGGAAACGGCTATTTGTTCGCGCCGAGACGCCTAAAGGCGAGTTAGTGCGATATGACTCCAAAACCAGGGGATTTCTAACTGTGTTGCCTTCAATCTCTCCACGAACGCTAACATATTCGATGGACGGAGCCTGGATCGCATATACAAGTCTGACAGATAATAACTTATGGCGATGCCGCGCTGATGGGACAGTCTGCCTCCAGCTAACCCAGAAATTCAAGGATACGGTGATGCCTCGCTGGTCGCCGGACGGGAAAACAATAGCGTTTATGGGCCTACCTTTCAGTGGGGAGTGGGGAATCTATGCCATCTCGGCCAATGGAGGCCCTATACGTTCTTTGTCCAAAGCCGATCTCGCGCAAGGCGATCCCGACTGGTCACCCGATGGTCGCCGGTTGGCCTTTGGGGAGGTGCCGCCGGTTGCGCAGCCGCGTGGAATCCATATCTTAGACTTAAGTACCAATGACATCTCAACTCTTCCTGACTCAGCGGAGTACTTCTCCCCACGTTGGTCTCCAGACGGCCAATTTATCGTCGCATTGCGTGCACCCGATCAGTGCTTGTATCTTTTTGATTTCAATTCAAAAACATGGCGTCGGCTTGTGGGATTCTCGAGCGGGTATCCAAATTGGTCACGCGACGGTAGACGCGTTTATTTTGTCTCGGTCAACTCCGGAAACCGCGCGATCTTCCGTATAAAAATTGTAGACGGGGCAATAGAGAAGGTTGCTGACCTAGCAAATGTCGAACGCACCCCATTCTTTATGGGTGACTGGGTTGGACTCTCGCAGGACGACGCCCCACTGGTAGTCCGTAATTTAACGACTGAGGACATCTACGCTTGGGACCTAGTCGTCAGGTGAGGGTGCCTTCATCCCCACACCGGATTTGCTCTTAGGCCACAGAGGGTCCCCCCGGGTCCACGCTTCATCCATACCGGGGACATGACTGGGTCGCTCAGATGCATTTCGTCCAACATCAACTTGATAGCGCGGTTCAATTCGCGCATATATTTCTTTACACTCTGACGGGAGATTCCCAATGTGTCGGCAAGCATATCGACCGTGTAGGTCCCACGCAGGAGGAGGAGGAGCAGCTTGCCAATCTGTGCACCCAACCTGATCTCCTCTGAAGTAGTCGGTCCGCAGAGATAGAACCTGTAGGACCCTCCATGAAACTCGATCCGTATCGTCGGCCCAGGTTTCGAGGTTCGAATCTTCCAGAGAAACGCCCTCACAGTCTCCACAATCTGCTTGTGATAGTCCCGAAGCAGATAGACTACCTGCCAGTCGATGCACTTCCCAGCACAGGGCAAAGGAAGTGGAGGCGAGGCGAGGACAATGAGAAGCGGACATCGAATAAAGACATCAGCGGTCAAGGCTCGGACCCGCTCGGAGAATCGCAACGCGTCATCCGGCGCTGTGCCAACTGAGTAGAGAGCGAGGTCAATACTTCCGTGACTTTGAACGATTTTCGCTAGGCCTTCGTCGATGGACCCAGCGTGCTCCACTCTGCAACCCGTCCCGGCGTGCAATTCTTGGATAAAGACCTCCATGGCCTCTGACCATTGTTCAATATGCAGAACCTTCATAGCCCCCTCCGGCTTCGCTGAAAACATCACTTGATTAGGGCCGCATCAGACTTAACAACCCGATATTCAATCCAAAAGCTGCCCGTTTTCCAAGGCTTGTAACTCTCTGTGGAAACGGTAAGCTAATGGTGTCGATAATGTCGGTACCAAAGTTGGTAGCGATTGTATGGAAAGCGTAGGGATTTACTCCGCCCAAACCAGGATGATTCATACACAGAACGAACCCAAGCCATCCTTCAAAGTCGGTCCACTGTTTGTGGATACGTACCTCAGGAAAGTCTCGAAGAACGGGGCTGAGCTACCACTAACGGACACACAGTTCGAAGTATTTCTGTGCTTGGTCAAGCGAAGGGGCGAACCCGTACTACGGAAGGAATTTGGGCCGTGGCTTAGAGAACCGCTTGAGGGGGACCGCCACCCGGTGGATGATGTAATTAAGGAACTGCGAAAAATCGTTGGGAATGATGTTCCGATCATGTCTGCACGGGGCAAAGGCTATCGCCTCCGACCTGACATCCCAGTAAGTGATGCTGCGGGCCCTTCCGTATTCCAATCCGATCAGCTCAAAGCAATAGCGCTTGATCGACTTAATATCTTCACTCGGCAATCCCTCCTAACTTCAATCGAAAAATATGAGGAGGCCCTGGGTCACGGCCCGGACGCGGAGGCTTACGCCAACCTCGCGCTCAACTATGTCAATCAAGGCCACACCGGATTCTGCCTCGACGTGCCCCAACACAGCATACCGAAGGCTCGTGCGCTACTCGAGGAGGCGCTGCGGCATTACCCGAAGTTCTCATCCGCATTTGCCATTCGCGGTCTTACTTACGCAATCTACGAAAACGACTGGACGAAGGCAGACGCTGATCTCGACCGTGCCTTTGAACTCAATGCAGACGATGAGTTCGCTCACATGGTGAGTGCGCATTTGGATGTGGCGCGGCAACGGTTTGATAGTGGGATCGTACATGCCCGACGAACCGCCCAGTTGGATTGGCGTACTCCGATGTCGGTATTCACCTTGCCCTGGATGCTCGTCCTCGCCGGACAAGCCGATGAAGGTCTGCAGGAATGCGAAGCGGCACTCAAGTTGTTCGGTCCTTTTGCGGTCGGTCACATCGTCTGCGGATATGCCTGGGATGCGTTAGGAGTTCCGCTAAAAGCAATTGAAGAATACGAGAAATCCATCGAAATCGCAGATTTTGCTGAAGCGTACGGGTCACTCGGCCATGCCTACGCCAAGGCCGGAGACGTGCAGGCAGCTAGAGAATGCCTTCGGAAGTTGCGCGGAGTGGAGCCTTTAGCCTATGTTCCTGCCTACTGCGATGCATTGGTCTATGTCGGTTTAGGAGAAAAGGACAAGGCGCTTGATGCTTTAGAAACGGCGCACTCGCAGAAGTGCGAATGGCTAACCTTTCTTAATGTTGACCCTCGCTGGACCCCCTTGCGGCGCGATCCGCGGTTCAAGACTCTCATTCGCCGTGTTGGACTGCCAACTGATAGACCGTGAATGAGACTTCCGGCGCGAGGTTCACCCGCGACGCTTCACTGTCGCGATCGCCTCCGCAAGTCTGGGACTCTCGAGGTCTTGCAGGGCATCGCTTAATACCGTGCAGGCCAGGCATAGTCGGTCTTCACTGCCCGAAACGGCATCCATTCCTCTACCCAAATCGAACTTCATTTCGCGCAGATCGCTCTGCCTCAGTCTCGAGTCCGGGCAGGCGGCGGTGACGAAGTTGAGGGCTGTGAACGCATAGAAGAACCGGCTTACCTGCCGCATCATAAAGAGGCGAGCGCGATGGATTCCGGAGTAGGCTGCGCCGAAGTAGTTTCGCAGAAACCAATCCCGTTCGCTCTCGTCTTCCATTAAGAAATTCGCGATTGCAGCCAGATCGACAAAACGGTCCGCGGCGAATGCTGCCTCCCAGTCAACCCACCACGCGCGCTCTCGATCAAACCGCAGATTGCCGGGATGTAGATCGTTTTGACTGGAAACTGGGTCGCTGTTGGTTCGGGGGTATACGAGGACAAGTTTGGCCGAAGTGACCTCGAATCCGTTCGAATATCTGCTCAGGAAGAATCTCGATAACCTAGCATC
>JALYIG010000218.1 GCA_030775885.1 Acidobacteriota bacterium
GTCTATGGCTGCATGACTATTCACGCGTAACACTGACCAGACGGAAAAACTGTTGTTGGCTTTTGCTAAGGGGATGCCTATACTTCCGCGCAGTAATCTTCCCACAAACATTTCGTCTGTAGAAAATGAAGGGGAGACGTCAGTCCGACGTCGCCCGGCGCTTCATCTCGAGGGTGTGGAGGAGAGATAAGGATCAACATGGGGGCCACGAGAATGATCCATAGAAGCTTGGTACGAGCCTGCATCGTGACTGCGGTGATAGCCGTAATACGCCCGCTGGCGGCCCAGGAGGTGTCCGGGCTGGAAGAGGTCGTGGTCACGGCACAGAAGCGAGCGGAAAATATCAACAAAATCGGCATGCAGGTCACTGCGATCAACGGGGACGCGCTCGAGAATCAGAACGTGGCGAGCCCTGCCGACTTTGCAAACCTCGTCCCTGGTCTCTCGTATACAAACAGCGAATACAATACCCCCATTTACACGCTCAGGGGCGTTGGGTTTTATGACGCCTCGCTGGCTGCGGCACCGACCGTGAGCGTATACGCCGACGAAGTGTCGTTGCCGTATTCAACACTTACGAAGCATTCATATTTTGACCTGCAACGCGTGGAGGTGCTGAAGGGGCCGCAGGGCACGTTGTACGGCCAGAATGCCACCGGCGGAGCGATCAACTTCATTGCGAAGAAGCCTAGCCGCGACTTCCAGGCGGCTATCCAGGCGGGGTATGGAAACTTCAACCGAAGGGAGGCCGAAGGCTATGTCAGCGGGGCCTTGGCGGAGAATCTCAATGCGAGGCTATCCGCGCGCATCGAGCGAGGCGATGCCTGGCAGCAAAGCACGACCCGACCGGGGGATACGCTGGGCGATATGGATAGCTCGATGTTCAGGCTGATCTTGGCCTACGTCCCTCGTGATGAGTTCCACCTGACTTTCAATGTGAATGGGTGGGTCGACAAGAGTGTCCCGCAAGCGGGCCAATACGTGGCTCTCACGGCCCAATTTCCGAACAATATCAATCCGCTACAGGCAAATGAGCCATTTGCACCCCCCGATGCCCGGGCGGCGGACTGGACGCCGGGGATACCGCATGCTGCCAACAATCGATTCTGGCAGGCCTCGATCAAAGCGGAGGCGTCCGTGGCGAAGGATGTCTCCCTGACGTCGATCACTTCCTACGACCACTACGAGCAGAGCCAGGGTGAGGACCAGGACGGATTGGTCGCACTGACATTGGATCATCCCAAGGACGACGGTCACATAAAGAGCTTCATCCAGGAATTGCGGCTGTCGGTGGATAGGTTCGAACATCAACGGTTGCTCTTCGGCGTGAATTACGAAGATAGCAAGGTCTACGAGAACATTCTGAGTACCTGGGGCCAGACATCGGCCGCTACTTTCTTCTCAACTTTCGGTTATCCGGTTACGAGCGTGTACTACTCCACCGACCAGACGAAGAAGTCGTATGCGGCGTTCTCGAACTGGGAGTGGGATGTTGGGCGCGTGACGTTGAGAGCGGGTGCCAGGTACACGAGTACAAAACTGACGGACAAGAGCTGTGAATACGATCCGGTCGGCGGTGCTACCAACACCGGAGCGTTCTTTTACGATGTGGTATTCGGCGGCGCATTCGGAAGGTTTCCTGGTGGAAATCAGTGTCTTGCAGGTAATAACCTCGGATATACCGTCAACGGAGTGCCGCCCGGCGCGCCTGGGGAGTACGCGGGCGAGTTGAAGGAGAACAATGTGCCGTTTCGGGTCGGCATGGACTGGCGAGTATCCGATACTCTGTTGACCTATTGGAACGTTTCGAAGGGGTTCAAGTCCGGGGGATATCCCACTCCGGCCGCCTCGGCATTCCGGCAGTACGTACCTGTCACACAAGAATCGCTTCTGGCATACGACGTCGGCTTCAAGGCCTCGCTCCTCGAGCATCGAGTGCAGTTGAATGGAGCAGCGTTCTATTACAACTACCGTGACAAGCAGATTCTGGGGCGCGTAATCGATCCTGTTTTCGGCATTCTGTCTGCTCTTTTGAACATACCGAAGTCGAGCGTAAAGGGGGCGGAGCTGGAGTTCGTGGCGGTGCCGCTCAGAGGTTTGACTCTGAACGCAAACTACACGTATCTCAAAGCGACGATTGACCAATTCCGGGGTATCAATGGGGCCGGCCTGACGGGCAATTTTGACGGTACGCCAGTACCTTTCACGCCGCGTAGCCAAGCCTCCTTTTCAGTGGACTACGAGACGCTGCCGTTTTCGACGTGGACCGCTAATGTTGGTGCTTCGGTGAGCTACCGTTCCGACACTATTTCGGTGGTCGGGGGTGAGGAAAACGTTCCTCCGCCGGCGCGTCCACAGGATTTTAGAATGCTGGGTATCGACGGTTACGCGCTGATTGATCTGCGCGCAGGCCTGAGGAGCACTGATGAGCGATGGAAGATTCAGCTATGGGCCAAAAACGTCGCCAACAAATACTATTGGAACAACGCTGTAGTAGGGACAGACGACATCTCCCGATTCGCCGGGATGCCAAGAACCTACGGGCTCACATTAGGTTACACGTTCTGAACCTGCGTGCCTGGCGATCGCAACTCGCCGGGGGCATTCCAGCTTTGGAGGGTTGGAGCGTTACCTCATTTACGTGCGAGCTTCGCCCGAATCGCCTCCAATGCTGCCGACCCGCCATGCTGGAGATGCTCCGCATGGGTCGCGTAAAGCAGGCCGATCGTGCGTTTTAGGTCAAAACCCGAGAGCAGTGGCCGCACTACGCCCCTCATGGCATAACACATAGGCATTACGGCTCCCCCGAGCCCAGCCTGAACCAGCGTGAGTACCTGTTCGTCATTTGTTCCGCGGAAGGCGAACAGAGGACGCACGCCGCGCTCAGTAAAGTGTCTGCTGGTCTCTGAGACGACCTCGCAATGGCGACGGATGATGCCGGGGGTCTCCGAGAGCTCTTCAGCGGTCACGGACTTCTTTTCGGCGAGCGCATGTCCGGAATGGAGCGCCATTGCGTAGCCTTCAGTGAACAGCCGCTCGCTGGCAAACCGATCGGAGTCCGGCCTGACTATGGTCAGGGCCGCTTCGATCTGTCCGCGACTGATGCGCTGCAGGAGCTCGCGCTCATTTCCACCAACGATTTGCAGGCGCGTGCTTTCGCCTGCATGACGCGCCGCACGGATGCTTTCGCCGAGCAGAGCCATTGGAAAAGTGGAGATGACGCCCAGCCGCAGAGTGCGCACCGGCTCCTTGTCGAGGATTTCCGCCTCCGCAATCTGAAACTCGTTTTCGATGCGCCGCGCATGGGTGGCAAAACGTGAGCCCGCATCCGTCAGGTGAACCCGCTTGCTCGAGCGCTGAAAGAGACTGGTGCCCAACAAGGACTCCAGTTTGCCGATGCCAACTGACAGGGTGGGCTGGGCCACGTTGACCTGTCGGGCAGCCTTCGAGAAGCTGCCGCAATCGATTACCGCGAGGAAGTAGCGCAGCAGATATCGGTCAATCATAGATACAGACTATGTCGCGGTCGTCGAATTTTCAATTTATTTATCTTGCGCGATTCAAAGTATCATGCTGCGGCAAATAACAACCGAGAGCTCACCGGAGTGCGAGACGAGTTACCCATGAAGGGGTCTGTTGTATATATCTCGGGCGGGACCAGCGGTATCAATCTCGCCGTTGCCCGCGCGTTTGTCACTTCCGGGGCCAAGGTGCTGGTATTCGGAAGAGATGAGGCGAAGGCCAGG
>JALYIG010000219.1 GCA_030775885.1 Acidobacteriota bacterium
GTTTTAAGGCGGATCCAAGCCGGGAGTTTCGACGACGTGGCGACCATCGACGCGAACTACCTGCGCCGTACAGATACCGAGATATTTTCTAAGCCGACTGCAGCGATCCTGCAAGCCGGGACCGAGGTGCGATGACATTTCAATTGCGGTCGGCTGAATCTTCGGACATCGAGTCGATCCTGATCCTGGAACGCTCCACCGAAAATGCGCCGCACTGGCCGCTGACCGCGTATTCCGCAATTGTCGAGGATGCGCTGTCCCGCCGATGCCTCATCGTGGCTGAGGCCGGTGACAGGCTTGCGGGATTTGCGGTTGGTTCAAATCAGGCGGGCCAAACCACGGCTGGCGAACTGGAAAGCGTCGTGGTAGCCGCCGATTGCAGGCGCGCTGGAATTGGGCGGGCCCTCTGCGCCGCGGTACTGGACTGGTGCCGGTCGCGAGGCGCGACGGAGATTGAACTGGAGGTGCGGTCAGCCAGCGTGGAGGCAATGAGCCTCTATTCCAGCCTTGGGTTCGGGGAGATTGGCCGCAGGCCGCGCTACTACCGCGAGCCTACGGATGACGCGCTTTTGATGCGCCTCCGGACGGAGACGGTTGGCCGTTCGGCAACCGTCGAATTGTCTTGCTTGTTCGCGAAAACTTTTCCGCGCAAGCGAGCATCGTAGGTTGGAGTTTGGATTCTTCCAACGAGGTTTTGTCATGAGTGTTGCGAATATCGAGGAGCTTTTGATTAGCGAACTGAAAGACATTTACTCTGCCGAGAAGCAGATCACCAAGGCCCTGCCCAAGATGGCCAAGGCCACGACTTCGCCGGCACTCCGGGCGGCGTTCGAGAGCCATCTCGAAGAAACGAACGGACAGATTGAGCGGTTGGAGCAGATTTTCGAGACGCTGGGTAAGAGCGGTCGCGGTAAGACCTGCCATGGCATGCAGGGCGTGCTCGAAGAGGGGTCCGAAGTGCTGGAAGACACGAAGAAGGGCGACGTGCGGGATGCGGCACTGATCTCGGCGGCGCAGCGTGTGGAGCACTATGAAATGGCCGCCTACGGATGTGTTCGCGAGTACGCAAACCTGCTCGGAATGAAGGACGTGGTCCAGTTGTTGGAAGCTACGTTGGAAGAAGAAAAGGCTGCCGACGAGAAGCTGACCGCAATCTCGAAACAGGTAAACTCGGTTGCTATGAAAGCTGCCGCGTAGTTTAGGATCTGTTGGCATCAAGGTGATGGCCGAGCGTCCTTACGGGCGCTCGGCCTGCTTTTTTGCGCAGCTAGCTTTCAGCAGGGCCCTGTAGTTTGGGCGCGACGAAGCTGGAAAGGCCATCAGTAACAGTGATGGATTTCGAGGCGATCTGCACTTGGGTAGGCTTCAAGCCGTCGCGTTTGGCAGTGACCGTGATGGTTCCGGGCGTCATGGTGGAACGCACGGCAACGCGGTTGATGCCAAGTTCCGTGTTCAGGTACAGGTTATTGGTCGAGTCGACCTTGCCGCTGTTGTAGCCGCCCCGCCAGATGCCCGGGCCCTCGCAGGTGAAGTCCACACGGGCGTCGTCGGTGGGGCAGCGAACACCCTTTGCATCGACGACCTCAACATCGATTAGCGCGACATCCCCCGCATCGGCGAGCAGGCCCATTGGGCTTACGATGGGCGTGAGTTTGATGGCTGCGGGCGCGCCGACTGTGATGAGTTCCTGCTGTGCGACGATCTTTCCGCCGTTCTTGCCGATCGCTTTCAGGCTGCCGGGCGCGAACTCGATATCGGGGAACGCGAAGATCCAATCGTTGGTGGGTTTGGTGTTCACGCCAAGCGATTTTCCGTTGAGGATCAGTTCCACGGACTCGGTGTTTGCGATGACGTTGATCGTCTTCACCGTCTTGCTGCCGCCCGACTGCACCGCCGGGTAGCTCCAGTGGCCGAGGATGTGCAGATCGGGCTGCTCGCTCTGGATCACGCGATGGGCAAAGTAGATTTCCTTGGGCAGACGCATCGCGTCGAGCTTACCGCTGACGCGAGCAACTTCGCTTGAATCCTGGCGGCCGTCGGCATCTTCATCGGTGAAGTAAATGGAGCAGTAGCCGGACCACTTGGAATGCGCGGGATCGGTATTGGAGATGCGGTTTTGCCAGTAGTCCCAGTAGCGCTTGATGCCGGCTAGCGCGAAGCTCTCCGAAGTGTACTGATAGGTGTCGTTCGGTCCCTTTTTAAAGCCGTAATAGGGCGGTGAAAAGTCGTCCGCAAAACGGCGTGCGCCTTCGTCGCGGAAGTCTTCGGTTTCGACGATGGGTGCACGGTCGCGGCGCTCGATCGAGTAAGCGCGGAACATCGCCTTGGGATCGGTCAGAGCGTCAGTTTGCGGCGCCTGGCCGATCATAACTCCGTAGTACTCGGCAATCGGTGTCGTCGCAGTGTTGGCCGCGTCGTCTCCGTTGCCCCGGGAGCCCATTACGCGGCCGCCATCAGGGTCCCACTGCTTGCGCAAGTCGACCATCTCCTTCATGTGATCGACCGTGACGACGGTATTGCCTGCCTCCCAGAACAGGATGCTGGGATTGTTGCGGAAATAAATGATGGTATTGCGCATCACCTCCGCGCGCTGGGTCCACTGTCGTCCCACTGCGTCGCGCTCCTTGTCGCCAGCCGGGCAGGTCTGAACAATGCCGAAGCGCGCGAAGGAGTCTGCATCTACCTTCTGCGGCGCAATATGCATCCAGCGCATGTAGTTGCCATGGCACTCGCGGATGAGTTTGGCGGTAAAGTCGTGCATCCAGTCCGGATATCCGCCTCCGACGGCGACCCATTCATCTGCGGAGCGCTGGGCAAATCCTTTCAGGTAGACGAACTTGTCATTGATGTAAACGCCGCCTTTACCGACTCCGCCCTTGAACTCCGTCTTGCGGAAGCCCGTCTCGATGCGATTTACATCGACGATTTTTCCATCGACTTTGAGGATGGTGTACACGTCGTAGAGATGCGGGTCGTCGGTGCTCCAGAAGCGCGCTTCTTTGAGGCTTCCGGTTGCGGACTGCACGCTCTTCTCGCCGTCCACCATGTCGACGGGATCGCCGTCGAACTGCGCTCGCACACGGCCGGAGTGATCGATGATGGCGACGGATAGCCCTACGGTGGCTCGATCGCCCGACGCGTTGTGGACTTCGGCATCGACGGTTACGTCGGCCGTCTTTCTGACGATATCGAAGTTGGAGGCGTGGACGTAGACGCCTTGACTCTCCAGACCGTAATAGAGCGGAAGCGTCTGGTGAACCTTGCTGGTTACGTGCAGCCACACGCGGCGGTTGATGCCGCCGTGGTCTGGATTGAAATCGTTGGCGTTCCACTCAAATCCGGTCGGGATACAGGGCGAGCCGTCGGCGTTCTTTGGGTTGGCCACGCAGAAGGCGCGTTCCGTGTACTTGGTGCTGTTGTCCACCTTGACGGCGAGCACGTTCTCTTTGCCGCCGAACTGCAGTGCGTCGGTGATATCGATGCCGTAGGGGTTGATGCCGTTCTCGTAGAGGCCAATCTGCTTGCCGTTGAGGTAGATATCCCCGGCCTGACGCATCCCTTCGAACTCGATAAACACCTTGTGGCTGCTCAGTTCGGCTGGCAGTTTGAAGTGCTTGCGATACCAGGAAAGGCCTTTATAGGTGCCTGAATCGCCGCCGCCATGGGAGATGATCTTGCGAAACGAGTCGATGTCGTTAAAACTGTGCGGAGTTGTGACGGTGGTCCACTTTGAGTCGTCGAAGGCGGAGGCTTCTGCTCCTGAGACGTCTTCCCGGATGAACTTCCACGCGAGGTTGAAGTTCAGGGTCGTCCGGGGCGATTTGGGGACAACATACGGGCCGGCGGGTGCCTGAGCGGCAAACGCAGGGTAAGAACGGCCGAGGACGACTGGCAGTCCGAGCGCCAGAAAGCTGGCGTTTCCAAGAAATTTGCGGCGAGATACTCTGCGGGATGACATGCGGGCGAGGTGCCTTCCGATATTGTACGAAGTTTGGACGAAAGCGAGGGAACGTGAATTGCGTCCCCAAGATAGCGCATTGACGAACACCGCGTCGAATAAGACCCCGAAGTTGCTAGAGTCCTATCCGGGTAACAAACACGATCGAGGACGAATACGGCGAGATATGGCGAGCGATTCGCAGGTGCACAAAGGGATCGCTTGATTGGCAGACAGAAGAATGTCGATTTTCGGCTTGCCTGGAAATCAGCATAACTGCCTTAGAATCAATACGTACATCCGTGGCGATTTAGTTCGGCGTCTTGTAACATTCAGTTTTTGGAATTTGTGCTATTTTTTAAATACATTTTGCGGGATTATTGAGCAACTATTTCGCGTAGAGTGCGTCTCAATGGATGTACCAAGAAATTGTCGGGCCAGCAACTCCCACGGTTCCGGCTTCCCCTATCCGCATCACCACTCCCTACCTATACGTAAGGCTCCCAGAACACCGGGAGCCTTCACTCCTTAAGCGGGCCTCCGAACCTAGCGGGCGGCCAGATACTGGTCGAGGAAGCGGGCGAGAGCGGCCTGGAAGTCTAAATCGGCATTGCCAGGCGGCAGGGTGACGCTGAATCGTGGAGCGGCGGCCTGCTGGAACAGTTTGTGCAGACTTACGGTGTCCCGGGTTGGGCGAGCGAAATTGGGTCCGCCAGCGATGAGCAGCTTCGGCGTCCTAAGCGATGCGATCGGAGTCGCGATATCGAACTGCTTCCCAAACAGCAGCCGCACCGGGACGATGCGCGAGTGCGACTGGACTGCAACCGTCGACGCCGGGTCGGGGTGGGGATTGTCGAGGATGACGGCAGGCAATTCCGGATGGGCCTGGGCGAGTGTTGCGGCAAGAGAAGCGCCGAGGCCAACTCCGTAGGGCAGGATGTTGCTGACGGCAATGTGACGGGTTCCGATGAGGTATTGGAACGCGGCGGCCGTGTCCTGGGCCATGCTGTCGGCGGATGGGTGGGACGACGAATCGCTGGTTCCGAAGCCGCGATAGTCGAATGCGAAGACGTTGAGGCCTGCGGCGTGGAGGCGAGCGACCGTGGGGATAGTGTCGGACAACGAGCCCGAACCGTCGTGCAGATACAGAACGGTGTAGGCAGCGTATCGGGTGCGGAGTCCGGATGCGGGGGCGGGAATCCACCAGGCTGACAATCGCGGCTGTCCTGTTTCGGAGGCATCGAAGCGGATGGGTGAGAAGTCCAGGCCGGCCTGTGCGGGCGTTTGGTCGACGGTATGAGCTGGGTGGAGGATGAGCTGCCAGTCTCCTAGATAGAAAAATAGACATAGAGTGGCGTATCCGCAAAGCATTGCCGCTACTACACATATTCCTAAAGCCTTGAGCAGCCAGACGGGGTCGACGACCTCAGGGGCGTCGTTGCGGAGTGGCGAGGGTCTAACGGTTGCTCGTTGCTTTCCCTGGGCCCGGCCGTCTCCGCTCATGAAGTTGCAGCCTTTGCGGATGCGCGCGCAATGAGAACAGCGGTGTATGCGGCGCCGAAGCCGTTATCGATGTTGACCACGGTGACATTCGGGCTGCATGAGTTGAGCATGCCGAGCAGCGCTGTTGCACCAGCAAACGAAGCGCCGTAACCGACCGATGTGGGCACCGCAATGACGGGCACAGACACCAGACCGCCGACGACGGATGGAAGCGCGCCCTCCATTCCGGCGCAGACGATAACTACATGCGCTCGCTTGATGTCTTTGTGTACGGCCAGCAGGCGATGGAGTCCTGCAACGCCAACGTCGAAGAAGCGAGTGACCTGGGCGCCAAAGGTCTCCGCGGTAACGGCGGCTTCTTCAGCCACTGGGATATCGCTGGTACCGGCGCAGACAATTGCGATGCGACCACGCTGCGTTTCGTCGGAGAGTGTGGTTTGACGGAGAGCGATGGTGTGCGCCACCGGGTTGTAGACCGCCGCGGGATGTTGGGCAATCACGGCTTCGGCTGTGAGCGGCTGAGCACGCGTTACCAGGACATCCACACCGTCGGCGACGAGACTGGAGACGATCTGCGCGGTTTGTTCGGAGGTCTTCCCCGCGGCGAATACGACTTCAGGCAGGCCTCCTCGAAGGCTTCGATGGTGGTCGACGCGGGAGTGGCCGAGGTCCTCAAAGGGCAGCGTGGCGAGTCGCTCAGCTGCAGCATTGGGGGTCAAAGAGCCACGTTCGACTTCGCCCAGAAGTTTCAGCAGTGCGGACGGCGTCATGACTGGCTTTCCGCGTTGGTTTGGTGCTGGACATAAGCCGCGATGGCCGCTTGCTGCACTCGTTTGACCGCTACGCTGTGTTGCGCAGCTGCCTTGCGGCAATCTTCGAACTCGGGCGCAGCGTTGAGTGTTTCGCCAGCACGGGAGCCAATCTTGATGCGGATTTCGCCGTATGGCGTAGAGACTGTCGCGAAGGAGCGGCGGAGGCAGGAGCGGCGGTCCTGACGAATGCGCAGACCGAGGGTGCTGGTCTCTGTGAGGATGAGGCGTTCGAGCGCGTCCGATTCGGATGGGTTGCAGAGGACGGTCAACAGCGTTCCGGGGCGGCCCTTCTTCATGATGACGGGCGTCAGCATTACGTCGAGCGCGCCTCTGGCCAGCGCAAGTTCGGTGACGTGCGCGATGAGCTGCGGCGAGAGGTCATCGAGCGCGGTCTCGATTACGGTGACCAGGTCGGTCGCATCGCTGCGTGCTGGTTGAGGTGCGTCGTCGATGGACTCGCCGATGCTAAGGCGGACGACGTTGGGGAAGTCTTTCGAGTTACGCGTCCCCGCGCCGTAGCCGATCGCGTCGACGCGCATGGCAGGCTGAGGGCCAAAGATGGGATCGAGCGCGCGAAGCAGGGCGGCGCCGGTGGGTGTCACCATCTCCTTTTGGATGTGGGCGGAGAAAGTGGGATAGCCGCGCAGGAGATCGGCGGTCGCGGGGGCCGGTACCGGGAATGTGCCGTGAGCGCAGACGATGGTGCCGCCACCGACGTTGATGGGAGAGCAGTACCAAGCGCCGATCCGCAGATGATGGATACCTG
>JALYIG010000220.1 GCA_030775885.1 Acidobacteriota bacterium
ATCGCCCGCTCGCTCGATACACCTGTCGGGGAACTGATTGCCAACCCGCAACTTCTCACCAGAGTGGATGCTCGCCAGATCGACGCAGGCGCATTCACCGTCAAAGACATTCTGGAAGAGCTGCGCAGGCCGGGCCGCGATCCACGCGAACAGTTCATCGCGCCCAGCTTCAACGAGAAGGTTCGTGAGTTTGCTGATGTTCAGCCAGAAATGATTCTCGAAGGCGTCGTCACTAACGTTACCAAGTTCGGCGCATTCGTTGACATCGGAGTCCACCAGGACGGCCTGGTACACATCAGCGAGCTATCCAACCGCTACATCAAAGATCCCTCCGACGCAGTCAAAGCCGGACAGATTGTGAAGGTCAAAGTTCTCAGCGCCGACATAAAGACCAAGCGCATCGCCCTATCCATGAAGGCCTTGGTGGAAAGTGTGAGAACTCAACCGAGCAATGCGGTCGGAGGAAAGCCCGGCGTTGCGAAAGTTGGCGCAGGTTCTGCGGAAAAGAACTTACGCCCTGTCCCGTCGAAGCAAGGTGGGGCGGCGCGCTCCGTTCCTCCGCCCCAAGCAAGCTTGAGCGAAAAGCTCGCCCTGCTTTCCACGAAGTGGAAGGTATCATGACCTTCCGACAAACTATGCGCAGTTCTGGATAGTTTGTCCGCAAACCTACACCAGTTGTGGGCTTAGATGTCCAGATTCTTGACGTCCAGCGCGTTCTCTTCGATGAATTTGCGGCGAGCTTCGACGTCTTCGCCCATTAGCGTGGTGAAGATTTCCTCGCATGCGGCGATGTCTTCGAGGCGAACCTGCAGCAGCGTACGGCGTTCGGGGTCCATGGTGGTGTCCCAGAGCTGCGGCGCGGTCATTTCACCCAGGCCCTTGTAGCGCTGGACTTGATATTCCTTCTTGCCCTGCTCGATGACGTAATCGAAGACCTCGCGCACGGTCTTCTTCTCCACAGGATCATGCGAGACCTTGCTATTGCGCTTGGCCGGCCTAACTTCAGCCACCGTGCCCGGCGCAGCGGCGATGTCAGCGACTCCTTCTTCGGACGCGACCTCCTCGATCTCCTCTTCCGCTTCAACCTTCGAAGTCTTCGCGGCGTACTCGATGTAGAACGGCGGCTGCAGTTGATCGCGGAGTTGCGCGTGCTTGGCCAACAACTGACGGCTCTCCGCAGCGGAGGCGAGCGCCCAGTTGATCTTGCGTACGGCACCCTGCGAGTCAGTGAATGTGACCGAGTAGGTCTTGTGCTCCTCGTCGAAGAGCACCTCGCTGACTTCACGGAACTGATATTGTTTCACCATGTCCTTCAAACGGCTGCGCATCTCCTTTAGCTTTGCTGGAGACTCGAAATCGACGCGCCGAGCGGAGTCCTTGCCCTCCTGCGCGAAGACCTGCGCGAAGGCCTCGGTGACATCCTCGTTGCGCAGGCGTTTCTGCACCTTGTCGAAGAAGTCGAGATAGTCCTTGAGCTGCGACATGAACTTGGTCAGTTCGGCTCCTTCGAGCTTCGAACCTCCGTCGCCGTGACGCAGGATCATGCCGTCGGAGGCGCGCTTCACCATAACCTGAACGTACTCGCGCTCGTCCTTGATGTACTGCTCGAACTTGCCCTTCTTGATCTTGAACAGCGGCGGTTGCGCGATGTAGACGTGGCCGCGCTTGATCAGTTCGGTCATGTGGCGGAAGAAGAAGGTGAGCAGCAGCGTGCGGATGTGCGATCCGTCGACGTCGGCGTCGGTCATCAGGATCAGCTTGCCGTAGCGCAGCTTGGTGGCGTCGAAGTCGTCCTTGCCGATGCCGCATCCGAGCGCGGTGATCATCGCGCGGATTTCTTCGTGGCCGAGCATCTTGTCGTAGCGGGCTTTCTCCACGTTGAGGATTTTGCCCTTCAGAGGCAGAATGGCCTGGAAGCGACGGTCGCGGCCCTGCTTGGCGGTGCCGCCGGCCGATTCACCCTCGACCAGGTAGAGCTCGCAGCGATCCGGCTGGCGTTCGGAGCAGTCGGACAGCTTGCCCGGCAGACCACCGCCATCCAGCGCACCTTTGCGCCGAGTCAGGTCGCGAGCCTTACGTGCCGCTTCGCGAGCGCGGGCCGCGTCGATGGCCTTGTTGATGATTTTCTTGGCAACGGAGGGGTTCTGCTCGAGAAACGCGCCCAGCCGCTCGTTGACGAACGCCTGCACCGTGCCGGCGATGTCGGAGTTGAGCTTGCCCTTGGTCTGGCCTTCAAACTGCGGCTGCGAGAGCTTGACCGAGATGACGACCACCAGGCCTTCGCGCACGTCGTCGCCGGAGAGGTTCTCCTTTACGTCTTTGAACAGACCCAGCGACTGGCCGACTGCATTGATGGTGCGGGTAAGCGCCGTCTTGAAGCCGGAGAGATGCGTGCCGCCATCGACCGTGTTGATGTTATTGGCGAAAGTGAAGACTGTTTCGGAGTAGGCGTCGTTGTACTGCAGCGCGATCTCCATGGCGACGTTGTCGCGTTCGGCCTCCATGTAGATCGGCTCTGCATGCAACACTTGCTTGCCACGGTTAATGTGCTTGATAAACTCTTTGATTCCGCCTGCGTATTTGAAGTTCTGGAGCTTGCTCTCGCCAGTCTTGGCGTCGGTGGTGCGCTCGTCGGTGAGGGTGATCGCAAGACCTTTGTTCAGGAAAGCAAGTTCACGCAGGCGTTGGGCCAGCGTGTCATAGTTGAAGTCGGTGACCGTGAAGATTGTCTTGTCGGGAAGGAAATGCACTTTGGTGCCCTTGCGCTTCGAAGGGCCCATCTTGCGAAGCTTGCTGATCGGAGCGCCCTTGCTGTAATCCTGTTCCCAGGCAAAACCGTCGCGCCATATCTCGACGTCGAACTCCTGCGAGAGCGCGTTGACGCAGCTTACTCCGACGCCATGCAGGCCTCCCGAAACCTTGTAGTTAGAGGCGTCGAATTTCCCGCCTGCGTGGAGCATGGTCAGAACCACTTGGACGGCCGGCATCTTCTCGCCGTTAATGATCTTGTCATCCACGGGGATGCCGCGCCCGTCGTCGACGACGGTGATGGAGTTGTCGACGTGGATAGTGACATCGATCTTGGTCGCGTGTCCGCCAAGGGCCTCGTCGACGGAGTTGTCGACGACCTCATAGACGAGGTGATGCAGGCCCATCTCGCCGGTCGAGCCGATGTACATGGCGGGGCGCAGGCGGACTGCCGCGAGGCCTTCGAGCACGGTGATGTTTTCGGCCGAGTAACCGCCGCCTTCCTTGATTGCGGGGACAGCCGGCGAGGTTGCTGCAGTTGACTTTGACTCGACGTCGGGGCTGATTACGGACGATGCCATTCACGCTCCATGCGACCCTGGAAATGCCGCAAAATTCTAGTCTTACAACGAGAGTCTTCGGTCGACCCGGTGAATCTACGAAAGGTGCGCCAAATCAGCAGTTTCGGCGTTCCGGCGACCTTTATTTTTCTCCTAATTATAGCACGTTTGCAGGCCTCCTTTTCGGACGCCAAAGTCCGCTTCCCGGTGCAAATCAGGGTCGAATTGGGACGCGGACCATGCAGCTGTCTGCTACACTTGAAAGTGCTGTCCAAACGAAGATTTCGTCAGGGAATACCATGCCAAAGTTGAAGACCCATTCGGGCGCAGCAAAGCGCTTCACCAAGACCGCGTCGGGCAAGTTCAAGCGCGGTCAGTCGAAGATGCGCCACATCCTCACCTCGAAGGCCACCAAGACCAAGCGCCACCTCGGCGGCTCGGCCTTGATCTCCAAGGCGGATACCCCGAAGATCGCCCGGATGCTCCCCTACGCCTGATTTTTGGGCAGGGAACACCGAAGTTTTTCAAGTCGAGCCGCTGAGTAAGCAAAGGGCCAGTAAAAGCGTTCCGGCCCCTGGAATTTGCCAGGCAAATCCCACCGAGACTTGAAGTTGCATAGCGCGTGAAGAGGAACCCTTTCCTCCAGCCGCTTAACCGATTCACGCAAAAGGAGAACTACGATGCCCCGTGTAAAACGGAGTACTAAGCGCACCGACCGCCGCAAAAAAATACTCAAGCGCGCGAGCGGCTATTTCCTCACCAAGTCCAAGCTCTACCAGGCAGCTCAAGAGGCCGTTGAACGCGGCCTGATGTTCGCCTACACTGGCCGCAAGCAGAAGAAGCGCCAATACCGCGCTCTCTGGATCGTCCGCATCAATGCGGCCTGCCACGCCAACGGGATGAGCTACTCGACTTTCATCAACGGGCTGAAGCTGGCCGGCAATCCGCTGGATCGCAAGATCCTCGCCGACATTGCCGCCAACGATGCCACTGGCTTTGCTGCTCTCACTGAGTCGGCCAAGTCCGCACTCGGGTCCGCCAAGTCTGCCCGCGATAAGTCTGCAGCTTAACCGCTTGTCGCAGCTCCGGAGGGCGTGGCTGCGGCCACGCCCTTTTTATTTCGCTTGACTGTGCGGTCATCGGCTGATGTAAAGCTTTCGCCCGAGCTTCTTTCGCGCTTGAAACCACCCAGCACCCGAAGCGACTATCCTAGAGACATGTCTTTGTCGACTACTGAACCAGAAGTTCAAACCGTCTCCGAGACGAAAACTGGGCCGCCGGCTGCCGGCAAGCCCAGTTTCGAATCCTGGGGCCGTTATCCCAAGTACAACGCCCGCGTGATCCCTTTGAACTGGCAGGGCGACTTTCCTGCCGTCATTGCGGGATCGCACGATTCTGCGCTGCCGGTGGGAATGGGCCGGAGCTATGGCGACGTGTGCCTGCTGAAAGACGGAACCCTACTGCAGACCACGGGCATGAACCGTCTGATCGATTTCAACCCGCACACCGGGATATTGACGGCCGAGTCCGGAATCTCGCTGGCCCAGATCCTGGACTTCGCCGTGCCGCGTGGCTTCTTCCTCCCGGTGACGCCTGGGACGAAATACGTCACTCTCGGCGGAGCCATCGCCAACGACATCCACGGCAAGAACCACGAGGTCGCGGGTTCATTCTGCAACCACGTTCCCAGCTTTGAACTGGTGCGATCGGATGGGACACGCCGTCTCTGCTCCGCCACCGAGAATCCTGACTGGTACGCCGCGACCATCGGCGGAATGGGCCTCACTGGCCTGATCAGCTGGGCGCAGCTTCGACTCAAGCCGATCGTCTCCCGTGCCATCGACTACGAGGGCATCCAGTTCCACGGCTTCGATGAGTTCCTTGAGCTGAAGAAAAAGTATCAGAACGTTGAGTACACGGTCAGTTGGCTCGACTGCGTTTCGACCGGCAAAAACTTTATGCGCGGGATTTTTATGCTCGGTGACCACGCCAAAGTAGGCGGAGAGCTAAAGCCGTCTCCGGAGCCGAAGCTGGTCTTCCCATTTGAAGCGCCGGCGTTCGCGTTGAGTCGCGGCACCGTGAGCATGTTTAACACCGTCTTCTTTCACAAGCAGGGCAAGGCGCACGTGAAGACAGTGCGGGATTACGAGTCGTTCTTCTATCCGCTCGATGCCGTGCTGCGATGGAACCGGCTGTATGGGCGCCGCGGTCTGGTGCAGTTCCAGTACGCGCTGCCGTGGGAGAGCTCCAAGGAAGGCACCGTCGCTATTCTGCAGGCCATTGCCAAGTCCGGCCTGGCCAGCTTTCTCGCCGTGCTCAAGGCGTTCGGCGACATCCCGTCGTTGGGCATGATGAGTTTCCCCATGCCCGGCATCATGTTCGCGCTGGATTTTCCCATCAAGCGGGACATCACCTTCCCGCTGCTGCAGCGGCTGGGCGACATGACGCGCGACTACGGTGGCCGTCTCTACCCCGCCAAGGACGCTGCCATGACCGCAGCCCAGTTTCAGACCTTCTATCCTGAGTGGCAGCGTTTTGCCCGCTTCCGCGATCCCATGCTGACCTCTAGCTTCTGGGAGCGTGTTACCGATGATGCCGGAGACAACCGAAAAATATGAGTACCTTGAGCGCCCTCGACCCACGACCCTCTCATCCACAAACCACTGCATCAAACCCGGAGCTGAACCCCACCGCCAAGATCACGAAGAAGATTCTGGTGCTCGGAGCGACCTCGGGAATCGCTGAGGCGACCTGCCGCATCTGGGCGGCGCAGGGTGCGCAGATGTTCCTGGTCGCACGCAATGCGGAGAAGCTTGCTGCCGTGGCTGCGGACCTGCAGACTCGAGGCGCAGCATACGTGGGGACCGCCGTCGCGGACCTGGACGACACGGCGAAGCACGCCGAGTTGTTAGCTCATGCAGTCAATTCGCTGACCGGGATGGACATTGCGTATCTCGCATACGGCATCCTGGGGGACCAGCCTCGCGCGGAACAGGACTTCGAGCACGCCGCGCAGATTCTGCACTCCAACTTCGTCGCGCCGGTTTCTCTGCTGACGTGGCTGGCAAACTTCTGTGTGCAGCGTCGCTCGGGTGTGCTGGCTGTGATCTCGTCCGTCGCAGGCGACCGTGGCCGCAAATCGAACTATTTATACGGCTCCTCGAAGGCTGGCCTGTCGGCGTTTCTGGGCGGTCTGCGTAACCGGGTCGACCGCGAAGGCGTAACTGTGCTGACCATCAAGCCGGGCCCGGTGAAGACCGCCATGACGGCGGGCATGAAGGGCTCGGAGAAATTTGCGGACGTTAATAAAGTTGCGGCGAACATTGTCAGCGCAATCGACAAACGCGCGGATAATCTCTATGTGCCGTTTCAATGGCAACCAATTATGTTCGTAATACGAAACATTCCGGACCGCATTTTCAAGAAGATGAATCTGTAAAAAACTGGCGCTGGTCGCGGAAGAAAGGTAATCCACGTGAACTGGGATTTCCGTATTAAATGAATATGAAATTTTAGATTTACTGCGTTCGTCATAGCTGCACAATCCTCGTTTTGTTCGGTTTGCATCGACTAGCGGGTCCTTTGACTTTGGCCCTTGAGTTGCTCGTCAACGGAGTACCACTGACAAGCTTACCTCCGAGGAGTCGACGGCCCCATGCATGCATTGATTAATAGAATTTCTGCCTTTTCTTTCGTCTTGTTCTTGCTGTTTGGGGCCAATGTCGCCCTTCGCGCGCAGGATAATGCATCGATCACCGGTGTTGTTACGGACGCCACCGGCGCAGTTGTTCCGGGTACGGCAGTGACGTTGACCAACCCATCGCGAGGGCTCACATTTTCGGCCACCACGAACAACAGCGGGTCCTACCGTTTCCCGAACGTGCCGCCTGCCGACGCGTACGTCGAGACCTTCAGCCACTCAGGTTTTTCTTCGGTCACTATTCAAAACATCATCCTTGCGGTCGGGATCACGCAGACTCAGGATGCAAGGCTCAGCGCCGGCAGTAACGTAACTGTAGAAATTACGGCCAAGAACAATCTGGTCACCCTGAATACCACCGATGCGAGCATCGGAAGTAACTTCGACCCCGAGATTATCAATGACCTTCCCATCGCGAATCGGAACTCTGTAGCTGCGCTCTTTTTCGCACAGCCAGGCGTGACCAGTCAAGGCTCTGTCACGGGCGCGCGTACAGATCAGACTTCCGTAACTGTAGACGGGATGGACGTCAATGACATATCCACCGGCCAGTTCGGCAATATCAACGGTGGCATGCCGGTGGACGCGACCCAGGAATTTCGCGGTATTGTTGCAGGTCTTCCAGCTAACCTCGGCACCGGCGGTGGCGCGCAATTCCAGCTTGTCACCAAGTCGGGAACCAACAAGTTTCACGGCGACCTCAACGAATATCATCGCGACACTGTTACCACGGCGAACACGTGGTTTAATAAGGTTGCGAACCCGGTTCTTCCCCGCACGCCTCGCATTCAAAATCAGTTTGGTGGCGCTATTGGCGGACCCGCATTGCGCGACAAGCTCTACTTCTTTGCTGATTTCAACAACTCCCGTATTATTTCCTCGCTCGCCGGCGCGGACACGGTTCCGCTCGACTCGTATCGAGCGGGCAATATTGGATATGTCAAAACCGGTTGCTCGTCGACGTCGAGCCGTCAGAACACGACTCCGGCTTGCATTGGGTTCCTTACCCCCACTGACGTCAAAGCCAAGGATCCGGCGGGCATTGGGGAAGACCCTGCCATCTTTGCCCTCATCACTTCGCGCTACCCCCACGCGAACGATCTATCCGGCGGAGACGGCGTCAATAGCGGACTGTTTCGATTCACTCAGTCAACGCTTAACGTCCTGTACAACGGCGTTGCCCGTGTCGACTACAATCTCACCTCGAATCAGCGAATTTTCCTGCAATACCACGACGCCCACCAGGATTCGGTGCAGGCGATTAACCGCTTTCCCGGCGACCCGCTCACCCGTCCCTTTCAGGACCGCAGCTATGGTTATGTCGCGAGCCACGTCTGGCAGATCGGCAACAACAAGGTCAACCAGGTGTACGTCGGGGACAACGTTACCGTATTCAATTTCTCGCTTGCATATAACCCGCTGGGGACAAATATCATCGGTTCTTTGAGCGGTGTCTTCACCACCCCTTACGACGGCGGCAACATCCAACGCCGACGCGTGCCCATTCCGACCGTTCGGGATGACTTCAACTGGACCAAAGGCGCCCATAACATCAGCATTGGCGGTAGCTTCAAGTTCATCAAGGCTTCCAACTATCTCGGCAACGACTACAACACCTACACTTTGGGTCTTGGCGGAAACGTCAACACATTGAGCGGCACCTCATTGCGCCCTTCGGATATCCAGGCTACAGGCACTACCAACACCACGCAGTACGACAATGCGTTCACGCTGTCGCTCGGACGCGTTGCTCGCATCAGCAGTATCTATAACTTCACTGCGTCTGGAGCCCAGCTTCCCAGCGCTACCGGCGCCAATCGCCGCTTCCGCTATTACCAAACGGAACTCTATGCCTCCGACTCGTGGAAGGTGAACAGGCAACTTACCCTCACCTATGGATTGCGCTACAGTCTGTACTCAGTCCCCTTCGAGACCCTGGGTGCGGAATCTTCGCCCAACGTTAGTTTCGACGATTACTTCTCTGCACGTGTCAAGCAAAGCGCGGCTGGCATTAGCGGCCCCACTTCGGTTCCATTGCTTACATATAATCTCGTTGGCAAAGCCAATGGCGCTCCCGACTATTACAATTCGAATCTCAAAGATTTCGCTCCTCGGTTTGCCTTTGCCTTCAACCCTGTTCCTAAGACGGTCTTCAATGGCTCGGTGGACTTAGTTTTCGACCGCACTGTAGCCAACGCAGTCAATTTTTTGCAGAACCAGAGCACTTTCCTGTTTCAGAACACCATTGCCACGAACAACGGAAATTCGTCAGATCCGACGGGATCGTTGAAGAATGACCCGCGAGTGTCGGACTTCTCAACCCTTCCGACGGCGCCTACAACTCCATCTCCCAGCAAGCCCTTCACTCCGTTTGTCTCCGCCACCGGCGTACCAACTGGATTGAACACTCAAAATACAACCTACGTCATCGATAAGAATCTGAAGGACCCGTACAGCATCGCCTTCAACTTCGGAGTCCAACAAGAGTTTCCGGGTCGGCTCATCATGCGCGCTAGCTACGCCGGGCGTCTTGGCCGCCGTCTTCTGGGCCAAACGGACGGCTCGCAGCTGATCGATTTCCCGGATAATACCTCGGGCCAGATGTTGTCGCAGGCCTTTGCTTATGCAACGACACAAATACGCGCTGGGGCGACTCCGAACAGTCTTACTCCTCAACCGTGGTTCGAAAATATTCTGACTCCTAACTTTTACAAGACTAAGTTCTGCGCGACCGGTGTTCTCTGCAACTCCAACACGGCCTATGCGGCATCCAATCAAGGCACATTCATCAACAATGGAGATATTACAGACGCATTGCAAGCGTTTGCATCTGCCGGCATTTTACCGAGCAATGTTGGCCTCGCCTCCCAGTTTGCGCGCGATACTTTCTTCACGAACAAAGGGTTCTCCAACTACAACGGGCTGCTTCTTACCGTCTCGAAAAACATGTCGCACGGCACCAAGTTCGACTTCAATTACACCTGGTCGCACTCCATCGACAACGTCTCGATCATCGCAAACTCAGTGGCCAATGGAAGCGGCTTCATATGCGATGCGACTCGCCCGCGCGCATGCCGGGGAACCTCGGACTTTGACGTCAGGCACATCGTTACCGCTGATTTCATTGCCCAGCTTCCGTTTGGTCACGGGAGACAGTTCGCCAGCAACGTACCTTGGTTTATAGATGAACTCATTGGCGGTTGGGATCTGGCTGGACTTCCAACCTGGCAGAGCGGATTTGCCTTAAGCACCACTTCCAGTGCGTTTCTTTCCAGCTTTTTCAACAACGCTCCGCTGATTTACATCGGCGCTCCCTCCGATGACGTTGCGATGCATTTGCATAAGAATGCTTCCAATCAGCTTGTCGCCTTCAACGATCCCGCAAAGGCGCTCTCCCACTTCCGTCAGCCAATCGGTATCGAATACGGTGGCCGAAATACCTTGCGTGGACCTTCGCAGTTCTACTTTGATTTAGGGCTCTCGAAGACTTTCCGCATCATTCCCGAGGACAGGCTTAACCTGCGATTCCGGGCCGACGCTTTCAATGTCCTCAACCATCCCACCTTCGCAAACCCCAATACGAGCTTCACTTCGTCTAACTTTGGTATCATCGCCGGCCCGACCGGGACAAATGTCGCCCGAGTTGGTCAGTTTTCGCTACGTCTCGAGTTCTAACCGCTTGCAATTCAAACATCGAAGGGCACCCAAAGCGGGTGCCCTTTGCTTGGTACGGGAGTCGCCTAAGGTGTCACCTATTGTTGCTGCTGCTGCGCCATCTGCTGCATCCGAGTGGGCGTTGGAGGTTGCTCGGGCAGCGCCGTTGCCTTTTCTACCAGGATGGACCAGTCCTCCGGCACCGGTAGCTCCTGGTCGAGCGGCGGCGTGCCCTGGCTGGGAGTCACGCGAACGGCAACGGTCAACTCGCTGTTAGCGCGGCCCCGGTAGATGCCATGCGTCGGCGGGACGTCGGCGTAATCGCGGCCGATGGCAGTGCGAATATGCCGGTCGCCCGCGACAAGCCAGTTGGTCGGATCGAAACCCACCCAACCAAGCTGCGGCAACAGCGCCTCAATCCACGCATGAGTCGCCGAGTTCACTGAGCGGTCGTGATCGCTGTTGCCGTGGAAGAGATAGCCGCTGACGTAGCGGCAGGGAATTCGCAGCTTGGAGCGCACCAGAGTGATCATCACGTGGGCGAAGTCCTGGCACACGCCTGCGTGGGTGAGCAGCGCGAGGTCGATGGGAGAGTCCGCCTTGGTCGACTTTGGGACGTACTCAAAGTGGTTGTAAAGCTGCTCGTTCAATTGATGCAACACCATTAGCGGATCGTCGCGGCGGCGCACATCCAGCTCCTCTGCAAGCGAGTCCAGCGCCGGCGTGGCTGTGCAGAATTCGCTGGGCAACAACATCTCCCAGTAGTCATCCTGCTCGACCATTCTGTCCAGCTCGTCCCAGGCGGCCGGCGCAAGGAATGATGGTACCTGCTGCGCCGGTTGCACCTCGACCAGCGATTCGGCCACGATCACGAGCTGCCCGTGCTGGCCTGGAATGTCGAAGTGATGGATCTGGTTTGCGAGGTGGTCACGATAACTGAACACGCGGCAGCGCGGGCTGACCGAGAGATGGAACGTCAGGCAGCGCTGATTCTGGTCCGAGCGCGGATGCATGCGGGTCTCCATCATGCTCTCGCTCACCGGGTTGGAGTAGAGAAATTTCGTCAGATGGCGAATCGAATAATACATTCTGCTCCTTGAACCGTAGGCATCATCCTGCCAGCGCGGCTTGAATGCTGTAGTCGATATAGAGTGCGTAGATCATGTCGTGAATGTTGCGGCACTGCAATTGAATGCTGCGCAGGTACCCAATCACGTCACCGTGCAGGATTTCATCGACGCTGGAGTAGTTCAACGACGCCTGCAGGCGGCCAACCAGCCGGCGCAGAGGCGCAGCTCGGGTTTCTCCGCCGTCCCCATGGATCGCATCGAGCGCGTTCTGCAGCGTATCGATGGCGAATCGAATCGAGTGGGGAAACTCTTCGTCGAGCAGAAGAAACTCGAGGATGCGGTCGGGCGTGATGTCCGCCGTATAGACCTTGCAGTATGCCTCGAATGCGGTGGCGGAGCGCAGCAGGCCCATCCATTCCAGGTATTCGTTGCCTTCGGGAACGCGGTCGTTATGCCGCCACAGATCTTCGTGATAAGCCTCCAGCAACATTGCTGTCGCCGATGCGCGCTCGATGTAACGGCCGACCTGGATGAACTGCCAGCCCTCGCCGTGGCTCATGGTGGAGTCGCTGATTCCCTGGAACTGATGGACCGCTTCCATCACCTGCTGCAGAAACTCCGTCGGCTGGCCAGAGTCGGCCATGATGGAGTCATCCAGATTGCTCCGCATTTCCGGCCGCGTGACCTGCAGGTAAAGCTGATTGAGCCTGGTCCATTGTTCCGTGGATATCTGCTCGCGCACGTGGCGTGCATTCTCGCGGGCGGAGATGATGCAGGAAAGTATCGATGCCTTGTTCTCCGTGTCGAAAGTGAGCGACTGCGTCAGCGCATACTGGTCGCCCGTCCACTCGACAGTCTCGGGATTGCCGAGCGCCTGTAACATGCGCTGCCAGCAGCGATCTGCGCTGGTCGCGCTCTCATCCAGCATCAGGTTCAGGTTTACATCGAGCAGGCGTGTGGTGTGCTCAGCACGCTCGATCGAACGGCTCATCCAGTAAAGACTATCGGCGACGCGGCTCAGCATGGGCCCTCCTCCGGTAATGTTTTTGATCACTGACTCAGCACCCACGTATCCTTGCTGCCGCCGCCTTGCGACGAGTTCACCACCAGCGAACCCCGCTTCAGCGCGACACGCGTGAGACCGCCCGGCACGACGTTTACTTTGTCGCCGTAAAGAATGTAAGGCCGCAGGTCGACGTGGCGCGGCTCCAGGTCGTCGCCGATCAGGCACGGAGCACGTGAGAATGAGATTGTTGGCTGCGCGATGTAGTTGCGCGGGTCTGCGAGGATCTTCTGGGTAAAGTCCTCTCGCTCCGCGGCTGTGGACTGCGGCCCAATCAACATGCCATAGCCACCGCTCTCGCCCACCGCCTTCACCACCAGCTTGTCGAGGTTCTGCAGCACATGCTGGCGCGCCTTCGGCTCGGTAAGGATGTAGGTCTTGACGTTCTGCAACACCGGCTCTTCGGAAAGATAGTACTTGATGATGCTGGGCACGTAAGCATAGATAGCCTTATCGTCGGCCACGCCGGTGCCGAAGGCATTCGCCAGCGTCACGTTGCCCGCACGATAGGCATTGAATAGTCCGGACACGCCGAGGATGGAATCACCCCGAAAGGCCATGGGATCGATGAAGTCATCATCGACTCGGCGATAGATTACATCGACCCTGCGCAATCCGCTGGTCGTGCGCATGTAGATGATGTTGTCGTGGGTCACCAGGTCGCGGCCTTCGACGAGCTCAATGCCCATCTGGCGCGCCAGGTACGCGTGCTCGAAGTATGCCGAGTTGAAAACTCCCGGCGACAGCAGCACGATGTTGGGCTCCGGCCGGCCTTCCGGCGCCAGGGAACGCAGAGTGCCCAGCAGCAATTGTGTGTATTGCTCGATCGGCCTCACGTTGTAGCTTTGGAAGAGTTGTGGGAAGATCCGCTTCATTACGCGCCGGTTGGCGAGCATGTAGCTGACGCCCGACGGCACGCGGAGGTTGTCTTCCAGTACCACGAACTCGCCGTTCTCCATGCGGATAAGGTCGGTCCCGCAGATGGCCACGTACACGTTGCGCGGCACTTGCAGGCCCACCATCTGACGACGGAAATGCTTGCAGCTGTACACCATCTCGCGGGGTACGATCCCATCCTTCAGGATGCGTCCTTCGTTGTAGATGTCGCGCAGGAACATGTTCAGCGCGGTTACTCTCTGGGTCAGGCCGCGCTCCACAGTCGCCCATTCGGCGGCGGTGATGATGCGCGGGACCAGGTCGTATGGGAAGATGTGCTCTTTTCCGCCATCGTCCCGCCCGTAGACGGTAAACGTGATGCCCTGGTTTAGAAAGCTGAGTTCCGCAGAGTGCTTGCGGCGCTGTAGTTCGTCCGCCGGAAACGACGAAAATCGCTCAAACAAAGGCTCGTAATGAGGGTGCAACTCGTCGGGGCCGGCGAACATTTCGTCGTAGGCATGGTCCAGCAGATAATTCTTCAAGGCCGGCTGCTGATAATGCTTGGTATGGGCTGGTTGCATGGGACCTAGAGTATAGAGCAAGACTGCCTGTAATTCTCGTGAGGAACCGCCAAATTCCCATTGGAAAATGCGCAAAAGGCTTGAGCAGCCGCCATGAGCCCGCACAAGCCCGTCAGTTCGCCGCTGCTCCTATTCCGGATGGATAGCAGTCACCTTGTTCTTCACGAAGGTAACGTCGATGGGGTGATCCAGGTTGTTGAACACACATTCGCGATCGCCAGACTTCTCGCTATCGCTCTTGAAAACCTGCCCCACAGAGAGTTGGACCTGGCGCTCGTTCATCCCCATGATCACCTGGTGCGAGTCAATCGCCTGCCAAATCTGCGGTCCCCAGTGCTTGTACAAAACGTGCGGATCTTCATAGAAGAAGATGTCGTCGGTATAAAACGTATAGTCTTTCCCCTGGCGATATCCCACCGGCACCGCATACTCTTTCGCGGGGTCCGCAGACTTCGGCATTGTGAAGGCTAACAACACCTGCTTGTCGCCGGCCGGAATGCGGAAGGTGGCTGTTTTAGGAGCGGCCTGCTCAAACGTGTCCTTGATAGCCATAGGTTCCGCGCCCAATAATATTCCGGCGCTCTTTCCGTAGTCCGCATGGTGCGCGGCGTAGGGATAGTAGTCCATCTGGTCGGCGGCGGAAACCCACAGGGTAGTGCCGATCAGCGGCTTCAAGTCGGCGAGCGAAGAAGGGCGCTCCCGCTTGAGAAACACCAGATAATCGGGATCGGTCGGCTGTTCCACCTGCGCGTTGGGCGGCGTCCAAGCCTCATTCCGCTCGTGGTGTAGCCACAATATCTCACCCCCAACCGCCGTGATTGCCAATAGCGTTACACCCATCGCCCACTTTTGTCCCGACGTCATATCCGCCAATCTCCTCTTTTTCCTGGTCCCGCCGCTAGTCCACCGGCTTGGGAATGCTCTGTTGCATATTAGACTCCATCAGCGACTCTGCCGACAGCGCATCGGCTCCGCGCAGTGTGGGAAACAGCGTACCGGCAAGCCCGGTCACGATCAGCGACCCAATTCCGCCGATTACTACAGCCCGCACCGCTCCCCACCAATGCGCGGTGAGGCCGCTTTCGAATCCGCCAAATTCGTTAGATGCACCCACGAAGAGCCAGTTCACAGCGCTCACCCGGCCGCGCATCTCGGGCGGTGTCGCAAGCTGCAGAATGCTGGCCCGGATCACCACGCTGACCATGTCGCTCGCACCCACAAGGATCAGCGCCAGCAGGCTGATCCACATGGTTCGCGAAAGCCCAAAGACCACCGTAGCCATGCCGTAAATCCCAACACAGAACAGCATCAACATTCCTGCATCGCGCTTGATCGGCCTCACCGTCATCACCAGCGAGACCGTCAGCGCGCCTAGCGCCGGCATCGCCCTCAACAGTCCCAGAGCCTGAGGACCGGCGTGCAGAATTTCCGTGGCGTAGATGGGCAACAATGCCGTCGCGCCGCCCAGCAGCACGGCAAACAAATCGAGCGAGATCGAGCCGAGCAGCAGCTTGGCCTGCCAGACGTAGCGGAAACCCGCCAGCATCGTTTCCAGGTTGAAGGCGTTCTTCACAATCGTGGTGGGCCGTGTTCGCATCGCTCCCACCAGGAGAAGAAAAGCTATCTGCGTCACCAGGCTGAACGCGTAGACCACGGGTGCGCCGTTCCAGTTAGCGAGCTGTCCTTTCAGGGGTAGCGTGAACAGCAGGCCGCCCACCGCTGGTCCGGCGATGTTGGCGATCTGGAAGACGATTGCTCCCCACGTCACTGCGTTCACAAAATGATGTTTCGGCACCAGGCTGGGGAGAAAGGCCGACGACGCCGGTCCGCTGAATGCGCGCCCCAATCCCACACCCAGAAGTACCGCGTAGATAGGCCAGACACGGCCGGTTGGGTGCAGCCCAAATCGCAACAGCGCCAGCGTACACATAGCCTGGACCGCATAGCACGCCAGAATGATGGAGCGGCGGTCATAGCGATCCGCCACGTGTCCGGCGGCGAGCATAAATACTAAGCCGGGTGCGAACAGGGCGAGGCCGGTCAGGCCAAGGTCAAGCGCCGAGTGAGTAATCTGATAGACCTGCCAGGCGACGCCGACCGCCTGTGCCTCCGCTCCCAGAATCACCAGAAGCCTTGCACTCTGATAGAGCCGGAAATCGCGCGAGAGGAAAGCGCTGGCTACGCTGGAGCCCGCCATCCCGTTCGGACCATCTGCCATATCTGGTTATAGTTGCATATTTTGAGATGTTTAGAAGCTCCGGTCGTAAACAGTTTTGGAAGTCCCTAAACCCGTCCCTGAACGCCCATGGCGAAATTGCAGACAGAGGTTTCCCGATCTAAGTGCTGAACAATCTACCACTTTATGGTCATTAACTAACTTGATCTAGCGGACTACTCTCAGAGTCGTACCTCTCAGATCGAATTTGGGGAAGGAACCCACGATGAAGCAACTGCTGCTGAAGCTCGCCTACGAAGACTCGGGTCAGGACCTGATAGAGTACGCGTTGGTGGCTGCGCTGGTAGGCCTGACACTGGGTGGCGCGATGAAGGGTCTATCGAACTCAGTCAAGAATTCGTTCAACGGCGTGGGCACTTCCCTCTCCAACGCCTGATTCGGCGTACTCAGCGTCCCAGATATTGCTTGTATTGCGTTTCCACGACGCCCGTATTCCGCGCTAGAGCAAGTTTAGCCTGATTGAACTGGAACTCCGTGCCGACCAGCCGGCTCTGCGCATCTGCGAGAGCCGCTTGTGCTTGCACTACCGGCAGATTGTCCGAGACACCTGCCGCGAACCGATCGCGAGTGTCCGCTAGCGCCAGGGTTGCAAGATCGACGTTACTGCGCGCGACTTTGACCAACTCCGCGGAAGATTCCACATCCAGCCTGCTAGCCCGGATCTGTGCGTCGATGGTCACGCGCAGTGACTCGATCTGATGGCCCAGACCAATCTCCTGCGCCGCAACTACCTCAGACTCGCCGCGGAACCGGGCTTGTTCAAAGATCGGAATCTTGAGGACGCCCTGCACCGTAAACACGCCATGGTACAGGCCATGGGTCTCGCCCAGAACGCCGTAATACCCGTTAAAGCCCAGTGAAGGAACGCGTTCGTACTTCACGGCCTTGCGGGCGCGCTGTGCGACCTCGAGTTGAGCCTCGAGCGCAAGCAGGTCCTTGCGCCGCTGGTACGCCAGTGCTTTGGTCTCAGCCAGCGGCATCTCTGCCAGATCCGCATAGGGCACCGCGTCGGTCAGCGTAAGTTGCTGGTCCGCCGACAGGCCCATCAGCCGGTTCAGCGCGATCTTATCCTTCTCAAACGTATTCTGGGCGCGCACCAGCGCCTGTTGCTCAGTCTGCAACTGCACCCTTGCCCGCAGCACGTCGACATTGGTTCCGACACCTGCCTCATGCGACAGAGTCGCCTGCCGCAGCACCTCTTCGTCGGCAGTCAGCCGCGCCCGGGCGTTGGCGATCTGAGCCTGATCCGCCAGTGCTGCGAGGTATTGTGTGCCTACCGCCTGGACTACACCGCCGCGCACGTTCAGCACGTTCATCTGGAAAACTGTCTCAGCCCGCTTCGCCGCCGTGTAGAGATAAAAGTCCGGCAGGTTGAACAGCACCTGGTCTGCACTCAACTGCGCATCGGTTGTATCCACTTTCACAATGGTCGAAACCGAACCCGGAGCAAATCCGAACGCCGCGAGCGAAGAAGGCTTGAATCCCAGCGCCGCCAGGTCGATCTGCTGAGTGCTGGTATACGCAGTTGCCTTCAGATTCGGCATCAGCTGATAGAACGCCGTCGAAATCTGCCCGCGCACGGAGCGCTCGGCTTGGTTTGCCAGAAGCACCTGCAAGTTGTACTTGAGCCCTCTTCCAATTGCGTCGTCTATTCCTAACGGCAGGGAATCCGACGCGGCTTGCTCGAGAGCAACTGGCCCAACCAACCGTGTTTGCGATGCTCCGGTGGACTGCAAGGCAAATCCCGCGTCGCCAGAACGTAAAGGCAAGGTCGCTGCGATCGCGCTGGGCGCCATTGGAAGCGAGGAATTCTGCTGCGCCTCGGCGACACCAGCAAGCATTGCCGCGAGCAAGAGTGGGGCAGCGCAAATAGCTCGCGCACTCGCGCCTGCAACCTTCATATGAAAAGAATTCGCCACAATCACTCTAAGTTTAGAGTGTTGTCGACCCCGGCAGGTTGCGAAATTTACCCGCGAACTGCCTCGAAGGAGATTTTTCACCTCCAGGCCACTTAGTAACTCACAGACCACCTTCCGCTGGATAGCTCTATCTCTCGCTCAGAACGCGCGATATCCTCGGCAGCGAGGTACTTCCGAAATGATGTCTCTAATGGCGCTCCCGTTTTTCGCTATCTCCGGCATACTCTACATCTTTGTGCTCTGGGTCATGTGGATGGTGGTCAAGACCCTCAAGAGTATGGATGAGAGCCTGAAGGAGATTGCTCGCAGCTCGCAAATCAAGAGTTGAAATGAATTGGCCCGCTGCGCGGATCGCCCTTCGTTCAGCGGATCTGCACCAGTCCAGCGTCAGCGCCGGCACCCCCATGCGATGCCCCCGGCGTCACATGGGAGGTCTGCGGAGCGCGCCAGTGATCGATGTAGCTCACCTGGTGCACACAACTGATCGTGCAGTTGGGTGCGCAACTCTTTTCTGTGAGAAATTCGCGCTTCACGTCTGCCGTGCTGTACTCCGCAATCGGCACTCCGGGATAACCGCGCTGCTGCGAGCAGTAATGGACCAGCCCAAACTCGCAGATGTACAGGTAGCGTCCGCCCGCGCGACATCGCCAGTCGTTCGGCTGCCCATTCGCAATTGCTTCCTGAAAATGATTGAAGCGCGAATAGCTGCGCCGCGTCAGTTGCCGAACCTTGTTCCAGACCGTCCGCTCCTCGTCACCCAGAGGCTTCAACTGCCCACTGCCGTCATGGATGATGCCGATGGTTGACGAGAAACCCAGCGCCAGCGCACGCTCGCTCACGGTCAGCGCATCGGTCGGATTGGCGATGCCGCCGCCTACGACCGAATTGATGTTCACGTGAAAGTCGGCGTGCTCGGCCAGCATCTTCAACTTAGCGTCCAGCACCTTCAGGCTCTTCTTCGACACGGCATCCGGCATTACGTTATCGATCGAAATCTGCATGTGGTCCAGCCCGGCGCGATTCAGCCGCTCAATCCGGTCCGGCATCAGCAGATAACCATTCGTAATCATTCCAGCGATCGCCCCGGTCTTGCGAATGCGCGCGATCACGCGTTCAAGATCAGGGTGCAACAGCGGTTCGCCGCCCGAGATGGTGATGACGGAGGTGCCGAGCCGCCCCAACTCGTCAATCCGCCGTTCCATCTCTTCAATGGGCACCGGGTCGGAAACGTCGTCAAACTCATTGCAATAAGTGCAGGCCAGGTTGCATCGCCGCATGGGCACAATGTGCGCCATGTACGGGTGCCCGGTTGAGGCGAGAGCCGACCCGATTGAGCCCAGCTCGCGAAGCTTGCGGGTGATCGCCTTCCATCGGCGCGCCGGCGGCATCGGCCTCTTTCCTGCCGAAGTCACTTCTCCCGCGGGAGCCTGTTTTGTGCCAACTGAAGCCATCCTTATAAGTATAAATGGCTAGCCACTTTATCTCGCCTTGCGCGCAACTCTCCCGCCAACCTGCGACGCAATCACTCTGCTTCACGGCCACAATGTGCTGATTTAAAGAAGGATAATCCGCCAGCAAAGCATGCGTTACCGAGGTTGATTCTGGGGCTGCGAAGAGCGAGTTCCTGGCCGGCGTGGGGAAGTTTTGCCCCTTCATGGCCAGCCAGGTCTCTACTATTGCCGGGCGGATCGACTGCGGTGTTGGCCCCCGCCGCAGGTCAATCGCTCGGGTTCGTGCGGCAGCAATGCAGGCTTGGCCCGCCCGCATTGCTACCGAAACGTTTCACCGCTCCCAATCCGTTCTTGCGAGGACGCAAGGGGCAGGGAGACATAATCAGCGTCGCGTCAGAGAAGGGCCCACCGCTCGACTGCCACGCTGCAACGATCATTGCAGGGCAGGCATCGCTCGTCTGTG
>JALYIG010000221.1 GCA_030775885.1 Acidobacteriota bacterium
GGGTGTGGATTGAGTGCATCGAGCCGCAACACGTCGGCGAGCTCTGTCATCGCAGCATCTTTGATAAAAACGTCTCGCAGCGCGAAGTAGCTGGGGAAGTCAAACGGCGTATCCAGCCCCGTGTCCATACCGGTTCGAGTCACACCTCCCGCAAACGATGAGGTTATCGTCGCATCCTGGTTGAACACCTCTCCCACCGTAGTCAGTCGCGGATAGAGAGCATGCAACTCTGCGTGAAACCGGTTCCAGAAGGCGCGCCCTACATAAGGAAACGTGTCCAGTCGTAACCCATCGAGTCCCGCCTCCTCCACCCACCACACCGCATTCTGCGTTAGATACTGTGCGACCGCCGGGTTCTCCTGGTTCAAGTCCGGCAGTAGGTTTGCGAACCACCCCTCGGTCACATCTCGCTGATCGCGCCATGACGCATGAGGATCGGTGAGTGGGCGGAAATCCCCCTGCGCCAAACGATGCTTCTCCTTCGTCCCGTGAAACCAGTCCGGCGCCGGTGAATCCAACACCCACGGATGCGCCGGTCCCACATGGTTCGGTACGGTATCGAGCACCAGCTTCATCCCGCGCGCGTGCAGAGCATTGGCCAGAGCTTTCACATCTTTGAGCCTTCCGAAATGCTCGTCCACGGCATACATGTCTGTCGCACCATACCCGTGGTAGCTCTCCGCTTCATGGTTTTGGTAGACGGGTGTTATCCATACCGTAGTCACGCCGAGTTCCTGCAAGTAATCCAGATGCTCGATCACGCCGCGCAGGTCACCGCCATGCCACCCGCGAATCTTCGTCTTTTCGTCTGGGGTGTCGCCCGGCTGAGAATCGTTGGTTGGATCGCCGTCGGCGAACCTGTCGGTCATGATCAGGTACATCACATCCTTCGACGCGAACCCTGAAAATCCCGCTGACACCGAAGCACCATCGGTTCCCGCGTGACGCGCATCAAACCGATACTCCACTCGGGCGGCCTTTGTGCCGTGCTCCGCAATTAACTGAACCGTCTCCGCACTCTCCGGAGAGGCACTCAACCAAAGCTGCGCCCAATGCCCGTTCTCCGAGGCAACTGTCTGCTTGACTCGCAGCTTCGGATCGCTCAGCCGGAATCTCGCGCCATTCAGATGCTCTCCCTGTACCAGCAGCATCGCTTTCGGCATCCCAGCCCACCAGTTCGGCGGATCGACTTTCAGAATCTTTACTTCACCCGAGTCCACGGGAGCGGAGGAAGCGCGACCCTGTGCAATCCCTGAGGCGCAACATCCTGCCAGTACTATCCCAAGCAGCCGACGGCCAATACCGTTCATCACTCGACCCCTTCAAAAAAAGCGGCACCGCGCGAGTATGCACGCGGTGCCGCGATACTATTTCCAGCCCGCCAGCCTAGAAGCTAATGTGCCCGGCTAACTCCAGCTGCCGCTCCGAGTACTGACGAATCCCATTGATTGTGCCGAAGTTTCCGTCCGAAACATTTGTATCCGGGTTGTTGAACTGCGGATGGTTGAATACGTTGTAGGCTTGCGCACGGAACTCAGCCTTGACGCGTTCCGTGATCGCAAACCCCTTGAACAGTGAGAAATCGACCTTGTTATAACCGGGTCCGGTGAACTTGTTTCTGCTCAGCGTTCCGATTCGGGTGTACATGCCCGAAGCATTCACCGGCGGCTTGGTAAAGACACCGGTAAAATAGGCCGCGTTGCCAGTGTTGGTAGCACCGGTAATGATTGTCCTTTTTACCTTGGTGAACGACCCCAGGTCCGGGCGCATATCAATCTTGCCGCCGCTGACGTCGATGTCGATTGGCGTTCCGCTGGCCAGGCTTACGATGGTGTTCAACTGCCATCCTCCGATCACCTCATCCAATGCATGGTTCATATTCTTGCCGAAGGTGCGTCCCCGACCAAACGGAAGATCGTACAGCACGCTGGTCGTGAAGACGTTCCGCTGGTCCTGGTCGCTGCTGCCATAGTTCGCCAGCAGGTTCGGCCCATTCGGAGTGATGAAGATTCGCGTCCCAGGGTCGGATGTGCCCGTCTTGAAGGCGCCATTCGAGTTGTCCAGTGAATGCGAAAACGTATAGGCGACCGTTGCCATCAGTCCCGCGGACATCTGACGGTTCACGTACACCTGCAGTCCGTTATAGTTCGAAGAGCCTGCAGCGAGCCCCTCCGTGATTGTGCCGCGGGTTGGATAAAGCCCGGCGCCTGTGCCCCCAATCACCGATGCATTGGTGTTGAACCAGGTCAAGAGATGATCGCTCTTGGTGCCGACGTACGCAACATTGATGCTCGTCGCATGGTCGATCTGTTGCTGCATCTGCAGGTTCCATTCCTGCACCTGGCCGTTCTGACTGTTGACTGGCTGCGCAATCAAACCCACGTTGGTTGGATTGTTCACATTCACAGAGGACGGCCCGAAAGGAGGCAACGGCAGTGCCGCGGTCGCGAGCGAACTGTTGTTGTTGTTCAGCGGCCCTTGCCCCATGAACGTGATACGGTAGCCGTCGGCAGCCTTGTATTCGCTGTAACCGTTATAGCCGGGATTGTTGCTCAAGGAGTTCCCTACGCCGCCGCGATCCATGAAGTAGAACATTCCATAGCCGCCGCGCAGTGACGTTTTGCCCGTTCCAAACACGTCATAGGCAAATCCGATGCGAGGAGCCAGGTTGTTCTTGTCGGTATTGATCAAGCTACGCGAGTTTCCATTCGCGCCAGCGACCCGCAGGATACCGGCGCCAATGTCATAGTTCGATTGGTTGTCGCTCTGCTCATAGGGATAGGTGTAGAGGTCGTATCGCACGCCGAGGTTGAGCGTCAGCCTTTTGCCTATCTTCCAGTCATCCTGCAGGAAGTAGCCGGTTTCGTAGTTGAACGTCTTGAAATACGTGCTGGCTGCGCCAATCCTGTAGTCGGGGAACCCGGCCACCATCTCGGACGTCTCATATCCCGTGAAACGGCCTGTGCCCGGATAGTTCACCCCACCGAGGATAAAGTAGCCCTTGGCGTTATTTCCCTGAAAGAAATCCACCTCGCGCCGAATTACGTTTGCGCCTACCTTGATCGCATGCGGCCCACGTAGCAGACTGACCGAATCCGCGTACTGGAAAGTCTTTTCAGGCACCGAGAAAGGGCCACCGTCGCCGGTGTACTCGATCTCCCCATTGTTGCCACCAATCAATGCGCCGCCGCCCAGCAAGGCGTTGCGGTTTGCGTTCACAATGCCCAGGTTTGCCGAAACCGGCGTGCCTTCCATAGGATTGACGTACGCAAACTGCGGACGAACATAGGCGAAACGGAATTCGTTCACGATACTCGGCGTGAACACTCGCGTGTAGCCGGCCGCCATTCCTCGAGGATGGCTGACATTGTCTCCAGAGGCGAATCCAGCCGGTAGTTTCGTGAACTCGCTATTGACGCTGAAGTTGTCCTGCCCGTAGCTATACCGGCCAAAGACAGAATCCTTTGACGAGATCCGCCAGTCCATGCGCGCATCGAAGTCATTGAAGTTCCGAACCGCGGTCCGCACCACGTAGTAGTTATTTAGCAATCCGGTACGCGAAGGCAACGGATAGGCGTTCATATAATTGATTGCCGCTTTGGTCTGCCGTGCCGTCGGAATTACGTTGTTCGCAAATGGCAGGCAAGTTGTCGGATCGTAGATCGCTCCGATCACCTTCACTGAGGTGCAACCCGTCAGAGTTGGATCGGGCACAGTAGTTACATCCTGACCGAGCAATTCGCCAAAATCTCCGTTGCGCATTCGTGCCGTCGGCACGGTATGGTATCCCGTGTCCTGAGGCTGCTTCTGCCGCAGCGCCTGGTAGTCACCAAACAGGAATATCTTGTCCTTCCAAATAGGCCCGCCAGCGGCAAACCCAAACTGCTTTCGCTGGAACGACGGGGATGGCTGCGTGGGCGCAAAGTAGTTCGGGTTGGCGTCAAACACCTTGCTCCGGTAATACCCGAATACCGACCCGTGAATGCTGTTCGTTCCCGACTTCACTGAACTGTTGATGATCGCTCCACCCGCCCGGCCGAACTCTGCGGGAGCCACTGACGTGCTGACACGAAACTGGTCGATTGCCTCTGGAGGCGTGAAAAATACCAGCGAGTTCACCAGCGATTCATTGTTGTCCGTTCCATCCAGCAGGAAGTTATTCGACTGTTGCCGCAAACCATTCGCCGAGAGCGCACCGCCGCCGCTTTCGCTGTAGCGGAAGGTCTCCACATTTCCGTTGCGTCCCGAAGCATCGCTGGAGAAGGCGCCGCGCGTTACTCCCGGCGCAAGCAGTGCGAGCTGCGTGAAGTTCCGTCCGTTGAGAGGCAGGTCGACCACCTGTCGCCCCTCGATCACCGCGCCCGTGGATGACGTCGATACATCGACAATCGGAGCTGCGCTGGTCACATCGACGGTCGTACTCGTCTCACCTGGTTTCAGTTGAAAGTTCGTGTCCTTTACCTGGGAGACCTGTAGCTCAAACTCCTGCGTGACGGTTCCGAAGCCCGGGGCAGTTGCGGCTATCTTGTAATTGCCTCTGGTGACCGCGGCAAAGCTGTAGTTGCCATCGCCTGTAGACGTAACCGTCTGCGCAGCGGACGTTGCCAGGTTGGTCAGCGTGACCGATGCCCCCGGAATTACCGCCCCGCCTGAGTCGGTCACAGTACCGGTCACGCGGCCTGTGTCTGTCTGTGCCCATGCGCTGCCAGCCAGGGTCAACGTGACCGCTATCGTCACGATTGCCGTCAGCACCAACTTATAGAAGTTGGTCATTCCCGTTGTCGCCCGGGTTATCTTGCCCGTTGTCGTCTGCGTTGCCATGTGGAGCCTCCAAAGAACCTCGCCCCGGTCTGAGAGATCACTGCAATTGATCCTGGGACTGGGCTGTGATCCGAACCATCGCGACTTCGTTGATCTCTTCGCAATGCTTAACGGTTCCTTTCTGCCTCAATTGTCCATCTCCTAACAAGTCTATGTATCTTCAATTACTTCGCCGCGTTCATCAACGACTCGATTCTACGAAAGTCAGAAGTTTGAAGCAGTACTTATAACTTCACTGCGGAACTGCATCCTATCGCGGGCAGCCACATCCAAGTCCTGCGTGGTAGAGTGATTCCCGCGAGGTTGCGAAGCATGGTCCCAGCCGTCGAGAGCCCGTCCAAGGTCCTTTTCGGTCTCTTTGAGGCTGATCTACAAACCGGCGAACTGTGGAAGGCCGGCAAGCGGATCAAAATTCAGAGCCAGCCTTTTAAGGTCCTGGCTGCGCTCCTTGAACGGCCCGGCGAGATCGTCACTCGCGATGAACTCCAACTCCACGTCTGGGGAAAAGACACTATTGTCGACTTTGACCACTCCCTAGGCACGGCCATCAACAAGATTCGGGAGGCACTGAGCGACTCGGCCGACAATCCGCGCTTTGTCGAGACGCTCGCCCGCCGGGGCTATCGCTTCATCGCGCCCGTCACCTATCCGGCGGCGTCCGCCTTCCATGTTGCTGCATTCGAGGCCGCACAACCTGCAATCTCTTCAACCGAGCGACTCAATCCAGCGGATTCGGCTTCTCACCCAATTTCCCTACGCGGCATCCCTGGTAGAAAGAAGAACCTCCTTCTCTGGTGTCTTGCTCTCGTGGCCGTAATCACTTCCGCTGGTATTGGGTCTTACTTCGGCGCGCAACACTCTCGAATCAGGTCATTCAATATAAAACAGATAACCCATAGTGGGCGCATATCCCCAGGTGCCCCAGCCATGGAGAGTCTTCCTGCCACCGCTACCGACGGCGTTCGTATCTTCGCTTCCGTTATTGAAAACGGCCGCGCCAATCTCTCCCAGATATCGATCAGCGACGGAGACATTCAGCCACTTGCCCTTCCCAGCGACATTGCCGCTCCGTCGCTCGGCGACCTGTCGCCGGATGGTTCCAAGCTATTACTCAGAAGCCATCTATCCCCGGAATCAGAGCAAGCGCTTTGGATCGTTCCCACTGGCGGCGGCAGCGCCCTGCGGGTCGCAAGTATCCTTGCCCACGACGCGACCTGGATGCCCGATGGCAAGAGCATCCTCTACGCCACTGGCAACGAGCTTCTACTTACTCACATAAACGATGGCAGCCAAACAAGTTATGCGACCCTTCCAGGTCGCGCTTTCTGGCTTCGCTGGTCCCCGGACGGAAGCATCCTCCGCTTTACCATCATCGATCCCATCACCCATACCTTCTCCCTTTGGGAACTTGCCTCTGGCAGCCATTCACCTCGACAGATTCTGGCCAATTGGACCCAACCCGCGACTGAGTGCTGTGGAACATGGACTGCCGACGGAAAATACTTCATCTTCCAATCCGCCCACGATGGCACTACCGACCTCTGGGATCTAAACGGCAAAAACACTTCCGACCCACAGAAGCTTACGAACGGCCCGCTTAGCTACGAGGCCCCGGTCGCCGGTCGCACTGGACATCGCATCCTGTTCCTGGGACTTGACACCCACTCTGAGCTGCAACGCTACAGTGCCGAACACAAGGCGTTTTTGCCTGAGCGAACGTTCCTCAGCGACGCCAGCCGCGTGGACTATTCACGCGACCGACAATGGGTTGCATGGACCGATTCCCAAGGTCATCTGTGGCGCGCGCGCAATGACGGGCCGCAATCCGGTGCTGGGCTGGCTGCCGGTTCAGAGAAGCTCCAACTCACTCCCGACTCCCTTGAGGTCTTCCTCGCCCATTGGTCTCCGGATGGTACGTATCTCGCCTTGATGGCCCGTGAGCCCGGCAAAGCCTGGCAAATTTACCTGATTACGGCCGACGGCGGCAGTCCGGAACACGTTCTCCCCGAGAATCACAATCAGGCTGATCCCTCATGGTCTGCGGACGGGAATTTGCTCGTCTTCGGCCGTGTCCCGGACCTCATGGGCAAAGAGAACGGCCCGCGTAACCTGCAAATACTCGATCTCCGCACGCACAAACTCGAGATGGTCCCCGGTTCGGAGGGCGTCTTCAGTCCCCGCTGGTCTCCCAATGGCCAATATATCGCTGCGCTCACACTCGATCAGCGCCGCCTGATGCTCTTCAACACAGCCACTCGTGTATGGACCGTACTCGCCCAGACAAGCGTGGCCGACCCCGTGTGGAGCGCTGACAGCAAAGCTCTCTATATCCACGCGTTCATGGCTGAGACCCAGCCGATCTATCGCGTCTCCATCCCGGACGGTAAGCTCGAAGCCATCGCTGACCTGGCCAGCTTCCGCACAGGCGATACCGTCGACTACTTCTTCAGTGGCATCACTCCAGACAACACACCGCTGGTCCGCTCGCGCAGCTCTACGGGAAATCTCTATTCCCTCGACCTCGACGGCAATTAGGGCCTTATTCATAATTATGTTCGCGCGCATCCATCTCATTCTGAATAAGTAATCAGGTGATTGAGAATTGAAGCATAAAAGGCCAGTCCTGCATTGCGGCTAGCCTTCACGATGAGTTTCTGTGTTCCAATGCGCATCTGTGCTGTGGTCCTCCTATTAGTGCTACTCGCCCCCCTGGTCCAGGCCGCTCCAGCTTCGCACTCCAAGTCGCTGCCCAACGGGATTGAGGTCACAGCCTCCGGCGTAACTATCCAGGTCACCGCTCTTCGCGATGACGTTCTCCGCGTTCGCGCAAGCCACAGCGGCCGCCTACCCGAAGATGCCTCGTGGGCTGTGCTCCCCGTCGCCCGTACAGCGACCGTTCACGTCACTTCCGATCCGACCGGCTTTCACACAGCGGATCTCAAGATCACAATCGATCCTAGCCTCCGCGTCACCGTCAGCGACCTCGCCGGTAACATTCTGCAACAAGACGCCGAGCCCGTCGCCTGGAGCGGCACCGGCTTCAGCATCGCCAAACAAGCAAATCCCAGCGACCATTTCTTCGGTCTGGGAGACAAGCCTGGTCCGCTCGACCGCGCCGGGCAGTCCTTCACCATGTGGAACAGCGACAGCTACGGCTGGCAGGAGTCCACCGACCCCATTTATAAAAGCATCCCCTTCTTCATCGACTTTCGCGCCGGCCACGCGCTCGGCGTGCTCTTCGATAACACTTGGCGAACCTGGTTCGACTTTGGCCAAAAGATCCCCGGGCAGTACACCTTCGGCGCGTCGAACGGCCCTGTGGACTACTACCTCCTCTACGGTCCGGCCCCAAAGCAGGTCGTCGAATCCTACGCCTGGTTGACCGGCCCAACCCCACTCCCACCGCTCTGGTCGCTGGGCTTCCAGCAGTCCCGCTATAGCTACTATCCCGAATCGCGCGTCTGCGAGATCGCCGACCGCCTCCGCGCTGATCGAATCCCCGCCGACGCCATCTACCTGGACATCGACTACCAGGAAAAGAACCGTCCTTTCACTGTTGATCCCGAAAGATTTCCGCATTTCCCGCAGATGATCCACGATCTCGCGCGGCAGAACTTTCACGTCGTCGTCATCACCGACCTGCATATCGCAAATCTGCCCAACGCGGGCTACACACCCTACGACACGGGTACCGCCGGCGATCACTTCGTCAAGAATCCCGATGGCACGACTTACTCTGGCATCGTCTGGCCCGGTCCCTCTGTGTTCCCCGACTTCACCCGCACGATCACACGCGAATGGTGGGGCTCTTTGTACAAACAATTTGCCGGCGAAGGGATCGCAGGGTTCTGGAACGACATGAACGAGCCCGCGGTTTTCACCTATCCCACCAAGACCATGCCCGACAACATCCAGCACCGCATCGAGGAACCAGGCTTCCAGCCCCGCACCGCCACTCACCTTGAGATTCATAACGTGTATGGCATGGAGAACTCCCGGGCCACGTATGAGGGCCTTATCGCGCTCCAGCCGAATGTGCGTCCCTTTGTTCTCACCCGTGCCAGTTACGCCGGAGGCCAGCGCTACGCCGCCACCTGGACCG
>JALYIG010000222.1 GCA_030775885.1 Acidobacteriota bacterium
CGTTCAATAACACCATGGTTGTCCGCGCCGGCGGGGGTGTCTTCTACGGACCCGGCCAGACCGAGGATCAGATTCAGCCCGAAGCAAACGACCGCGTCAGCCGTACGTTTACCTCTGGCAAAATCTATCCGATCAGCCCGGCAACCGACGTGTATGCGGGCTACGACATCAACAGCCCAACCCTTGGCTTCCAGCCGCGCGCGTATGCCCCCGGTTACCGGGTTCCCGAGCGCATCACCTCCTACACACTCTCGGTGCAGCAGAAGTTGCCTGGAGACGTCCAGTTCATGGTCGCGTATGTGGGCTCGACCGGTCGCAATCTATTCCTGCGGTCGATCACCAACCTGATCACCAGTGTCACAACCAATCCAACCACGGGCGCGGGTACGGCAGTGCGTCAGTTCGGCGGCAGGTTTGCGGAGATCGACTACAAGACCTCCGGCGGCACGGATCAGTACCACGCGTTGCAGTCAACCGTGCAGCGTCGCTTCTCACGTGGCCTCTCGCTCGGAGCACAGTACACCTGGGCGAAAGAGCTGGGCACCTCCAGTGGCTCCAACGAGGCAACCACCTCGCAGAGTCCCTTCAGCTTCGGGCTCGACTATGGTCGCGGTACGTTCGACATCCGCCATACCCTGAATACGACGATTCTGTATGACCTTCCTTTCGGACACGGTCGCGCTCATTCGCTCTCCGGCGCGATGGATGCAATCGCCGGCGGCTGGCAGATTGGCGGCGTAACCAACTTCCGCAGCGGCCTGCCGATCGATGTGCTGATCACCCGGCCCGATCTGGCTTACGTTGGAAACAGTGGAACGCCGTACGCGGGACAGACATTCTCCTCGCCTGTGGTCATTGCCGGGGTGGTGCAGACCACCGCGGTAAACAATGTTCCCGGCGGCGGCAACTCGCGTAATATCCGCCGTCCCGACGTGCTGTCCGGAGTCAGCCCGTATCTCAACTCAGGCAAGCAGTTTTTGAACCCCGCGGCCTTCACAACGCCGGCGCCAGGAAAATTTGGCAACTCCCGCCGCAACGATTACTCGGGGCCAAACCTCTCGCAGCTTGACCTCACGCTGAGCAAGGCGGTGCGGGTCTACGAAGGATACAGCATCGATTTCCACGCGGATGCATACAACGTACTCAACAAGCCAAACTACGCCAACCCTGGAACCGTAAGGCTCACACAGACACTGGCCACGGCGCCGGGCACCGGAGTCCAACCAGGCACACCGTTCACCGCGAGCAATGCCGGTTCGTTTGGCGCGCTTACATCGACGGTGGGCAACCAGGTTGGAATTGGAGCAAATCGCCAGATCCAACTCTCTTTGCGGCTGTTGTTCTAACGATCTGACGGTGAGCGTTCTTAGTTGCGGACTCCCAGCGTGATATCCAGGGCCCTACTCGGCTGGTGCTTGAGGGCGCAGGCAGCAATCTTTGATTGCATGTCTGCGCCTGTCCGTTCGGTCCGATTTGAAAATAGATCGAATGGATACTTGCCTGCAGGAAGGCGCTCAATTACTTGCGTTCCACTCTAAGTCACTTATGTGTCTCAAATACATATCGACCGCCCCCCTGGATCATTCCGGGCCGACCAATGGACTGAAGGACCCTATGGCCCATTCGTCGGAATACGAACAGCATTTCGACTTGATCACACTTCGAAACGAGTGGTTTTGGAAGGGGGTTATAGCTCGAACGAAACAGTTGGAGGGCGGTGGGCATCCGATTTCCGAGTCGGAAAAAGTCGGCCTTCGACGGGAATTCCTGCGCGAGCATCTAGCAACTAGTGGTCGAGTGGAGGGATCGGATGTTTCTCCGAAAGCCATTCGGGCGATCGTCGATGATGATCCCAATATTTCGGTGCGCGGCCTGTGCAAGCGGTTAGCTAGTTCAACTGAAATCAACTTCCTCAACTCGTCCGATTTGGAGGTAGCAAGGTGGCATTCGGCGACTCAAATCCGGTTTGTTGGCCGGGATGGCGTGCAAGGAGTAATGAAGATTTCGAAATTGAAGGACCTGCTTGCGCGGGCAAAAGCTTCTCGGGCAAAGAGACTCGCACGAGGTAAGTGAACAAACCCAGTTCGGCTCCAGCTTAGGCCGGTGCCAAGGTCCTTGCCTTTATCAGCTTGAATAACATCGCAGCGGTCGCGGTCCGAGGACGCTACGCGTCGCTATTCCCGCACTAGTGACTCACGTCACGCCAGCGCTGTTGCCCTGCCCTGTAGACTCAGGTGTCCGCTTACCACGCAGAGTTCCGGTCGCCTATGCTCTTCAAATGTCGCAGCGCCGCCGTCTTTGGCATCGACGCCAACATCATCGACGTTGAAGTCGACTTCTCCGGCGTGGTCGAGAAGAGTGAATTCTCCACCGTCGGCCTGCCCGACGCCGCTGTCCGCGAATCGCGCGACCGCGTCCGCTCCGCAATCAAGAACTCCGGCTTCGACCTGCCTCCCACCCGCATCACCATCAATCTCGCGCCCGCCGACATCAAGAAGGAAGGCTCCGGCTTCGATCTGCCTATCGCCATCGGCATCCTTGGAGCCTACGGCGCTCTGCATATAAAGGATGTCTCGGACTTCCTGCTGGTCGGCGAACTTGGCCTCGATGGCACCCTGCGCGCCGTCCACGGAATGCTTCCAATCGCTGTCGCCGCCCTTACCGCGGGCATCCACAACCTGATCATCCCCGCCTCCAACGCGCGCGAAGCCGCGGTGGTCGAAGGCGTCAACGTCTACCCGGTCCAAACCCTGCTCGAAGTCCGCGAGCTGCTCAACTCTTCTGCCATGGGCACGCTCAACGCCAAGCCGCTGCGCATCGAAGCCTCCACCCTGCTCGACGAACTGGAGCACTTCGAATACGACTTCAAAGACGTTCGTGGCCAGCACGTTGCCAAGCGCGCGCTCGAAGTGGCGGCCGCCGGCGGCCACAATATCCTCATGATCGGACCGCCTGGATCCGGCAAGACCATGCTCGCCAAGCGGCTGCCGTCCATCCTCGCACCGCTGCGTTTCGAAGAGGCGCTTGAGACGACCAAGATACATTCCGTCGCCGGCGTGCTCGACTCCAGCCGCGGACTGGTGACGCATCGCCCCTTCCGCTCACCGCACCACACCATCTCCGACGCGGGACTCATCGGCGGCGGCATGATCCCGCGCCCCGGCGAGGTCTCGTTGGCTCATAACGGACTGCTGTTTCTGGACGAGCTGCCGGAGTTTCCCCGCAACGTCCTCGAAGTCCTGCGCCAACCGCTCGAAGACGGCACCGTCACCATCGCACGTGCTGCCATGTCGCTCACATTTCCTGCGCGCTTCATGCTTGCCGCAGCGATGAACCCCTGCCCGTGTGGCTACTTCAACGATAAGTCGCGCGAGTGCATGTGTACCCCGCCCATGATCCAGCGCTACGTCAGCAAAGTCTCCGGGCCGCTGCTCGACCGCATCGACATCCATATCGAGGTCCCTGCAGTGCAATACAAAGAGCTTCGCGGAGGAGCATCTGCCGAAGGCTCAGCCGAGATTCGCGCCCGTGTTCTCGCTGCACGCGCGCGCCAGCATGCTCGCTTCGCCGAAGATGCAACTCGCACCAAGCCCACCGCTCGCGCCGCATCGAAGCCAATCTTCTCCAACTCCCAGATGAACACCCAGCAGATTCGCACCTTCTGCGAGCTGTCGTCCGACGCCGAGCGGCTGCTGGAGCGTGCCATGCAGCAGCAGGGGCTGAGTGCGCGCGCCCACGACCGCATCCTCAAGGTCGCCCGCACCATCGCCGACCTGGCCGGCGAGGCGAATATCGCCGTCCCCCACATCGCCGAAGCCATCCAATATCGCACGCTCGACCGCAGCTATTGGGCCTGACAACCGTCGACTACCGCACATTTGGCCATGCTATTCGGCTGACAACGTTGGTCAGGGCTTCGCAGCCATTGTTTCTAGAACCGCAACAACAGGCTTTAAATGTGCGTATTGGATCAAGTGGGCACTTCAATTAACGGGCCAGAATTCGATTACGCTCAAATCTCGAGGTCCTACTGTTTATGGAAGATGTGATTTCTGGAACTTCCCAAAATAAGTATTGACGTAGCGCCCACGACAGTTTACTTTTCCATATGTAGCCAGTTGTTCCACGCTACGAAGGTCCGGTTAGCACAGATTCTGCTGGGTCATATAATCTGAATGTCCGATCGTCAAGACCCGCGTCTCGCAACTTTCTCCCCGGATGGAGTTCTCAGACTTTAAGAATTCCTCATCAGCTCTTGCCTTTGTGT
>JALYIG010000223.1 GCA_030775885.1 Acidobacteriota bacterium
AAGCAAAGTCTCAACCGGGTCTACACGCAGATCGCTGGTTGGGGATACCGATGTAGATGCGAGGCAGCCGTAGTGGAGTTTGGCCGCTGCGGTCCGTTCCAACGCCTCGCCCTGCGGTACGTTCAAGCGCAGTTGGTGCAATGCGCGCAGTCTGCGGGCTGCAACGCGGAACACAGCAATGAGCAAAGACTGGCACGTTGGCTTCTAATTTGCGCGGACAGAGTGCACGGGGATCAGTTCAAGATGTCTCAGGAGTTTCTCTCCCACATGCTTGGGAGCACCCGTTCGACGGTGACCTTGGCTGCAGGGCGACTGAAGGAGGAGAAACTCATTACGTACAAGCGAGCAGAGATCGCGATTGTAGATCGTCAGGGACTAGAGAAGCGGGCGTGCGAGTGCTACGGGATCATTAAACAGCACTTGGATAATTTCGCTGAGTTCGATACAGATGACACCAAATAGTCAATCAACTTGAGCTTCTTAGGCTTATGCGATCTCGCGCGGGAGAATTCCTGTCAAGCGAGCCAGATCGATCAGCGCGTCAAACTTCCCATTCGGCGCGGTCGGCTCGGACTCAATAATGCCACGCAAGCGTTGTTCTCGCTGTTCAACCAGACGACGGCTAACTCAACGTGGCCTACTTCTCGCTATGTAGGGTCTTGGTAGGCTCACGGTGCGGTCTGAGTTCCAGCAACTCCTCGACCACGTAGCCCGCAGTCGTGCCATCTGAGAAGGTAATGACAAGCCCGTCGTCGTCGGGCCCCACCGTCAAAATCTGTATTGAGTTGCGCATCTGCAAACGATACGACCGCCAATGCGTCATAGTCTGTTCGATCCGCAGCAAAGTCGGACAGATTAATAGACCTGGTGACGTTTGGGGACCGGAGAATCCGCCTCCAACCCTATCACACAATCATTTAGGACACTCGGCCACACAATTTGTCTATATCTCTCACGGCGGAAGACTATTCTACGACTTGAACACGAACGGCCGTTTACGAGTGAGAGATCGAGGCATGACCTTGCTGAGCTGGGTACCGTACCCGTTCCGTCCTAGTGGCTAGGGCCTGGAGCGCAAGTGCCTTGCTGTGACTTATGAACTGCGGGTCTACCTCGGGAAGCCGCGCAATGGTACGTTGGCTATCAAAGGTTGAGGAGTGTGAGACTGTCTCGGCTAGCATGGGTGCAGCATATCGATCAGCAAGCGATGGTGACAATCACCCGAATGGGGCGGCGCGTTGGCAAGCTCGGTGGTGGAATCGCTCCCATTACGGCCGACGGGCCCGGCTCCGGGAACATCCATATCGATGAGCTAGTCATGTGGGTGGAGAATGACAAGCATCCTCCGATGCTGGTCTGTTTGGCTGCACTCAAGAGGGCGCCAGGCGGAAGAACGGGCTGCGATAAATCGCGGCCGCCTAATTCTTGTCGGTGAGTGTCTGGAAAAGAAAGATTGTCGCCGCACTTGTCACCACGAAAGTTACGGCCCAATCGGATCCAAGAAGAATCGGGTTGAGCGGTTTTCGCTTCATTGCAGTGCGGTTGCCGGCAATCAGCATCATCATCGTTAACGTAATGGGTGTCGCAAGACCTCCGGCGATCGAGCTGAAAAACAGCAACTTAATTGGTGGCACCCCCGCGAGCGCGATGCCAGAGCCGACAACAAGTACGGCGATCAGAGTTACATAAAACTTCTTTGCGCGCCATAACTTCTTATCGATGCCACCACCCCAGCCAAACATTTCGCTGACTACGTAGGCGCTGGTTGCGCTGAGCACGGGAATAGCAATCAGCGCCGAGGCCAGTAGACCGATGCCAAAAACAAGAGAGGCCCAGTGGCCCGCAAACGGCGTCAGCGCGTTGGCCGCATCTTCGGCTGTTTGCACGACTTTGTGGTGCACTCCGAGCGTCGCGCCAGTCGCAATCAGAATGAACCAAAAGCTAGCCCCTGCGATGATTGTTCCAAGCGTTGAGTCGACCTTAATCAAGCCTAATTGCGATACCGGCGTTGTTTCTTCCGACATCTCAATGGTTTCCCAAACGTAGGAGTAGGCCGTGAGTGTGGTGCCGAGAAGCGCGATCGCACCCGCGACCATCGGACCGGTAAATGAAAAGTGTGGAATGAGCGAATTGCGTAAGACATCTCGCCATTGTGGTCGCGCCAAAAACGCAGCGCCGACGTAGGTCAGAAATACGAGAGGCAGATAGATCAGCACACGTTGGATTTTCTTGTAGTTACCAAAAATGAGCATGAATCCCGAACCCACACTGAGCGGGACAACGAACCAGCGGTAATCGATGTGGATCAGCATCGAGAGAGCGGCTCCGCCCCCTTCCAGGTCGGCTGCTAGCGTCATCAAATTAACGATCAGTACCGACGCCAGCGCAAGTAACGCCCAGAACCTGCCGTAGTGTTTGCGCACAGCCTTTTCCAAGCCGGTGTTCATCACCACACCAACAAGAGTCGGATGAGACCAGAAGGGTTGGTTGTCTTTGGAGAGGCTTCTGGTCTTCTTGCTAACACTTTAGTTGTACTGAGGGCATCCCGGGGAAGAAAGGCGTGTCGTTTTCGAACGCCCGACTCTGTCTAGAGTACGTTTCCCGGCTTGCGAAGCTCGATCATCGACGCGCTGCAGGGGCAATAACGATCACGTTTGTCGTCCGCTGAATCCCTGACAAAAAGCGTCTTGCGCAGTCTACACATGTAAGCAATATCATTCTCATTGCGACAGTCTATGCTTCGTACACTCAGGTCACACTGGCACTTTCGGGTCAGCAGTCCTTTGCGTGTGAGCCGAACCGTCTGTTCGTTCGTGAGGTCGATGACGTTAGGCGGTAGTCTTCAAGAGCCTTACAGCACGAGCGGAGAGATTAGGCGGGAGGTCACAACCGACTGGGAGGAAATAACTACGTCGCGATTGCCCGTGTAAGCCCGAGCTACTGTGCCGGCCCCGCCCCGGATAGTCCACCGATCAATGCGCCCTTGCCGCCTCCTGCAATTCCTCCAATTAGCGCACCTATCCCGGCGCCACTGCCGATAAGCCGGCGTTCGCTTGCCGCGCCCCTCGCCCACTGAAGCGCCCTTTGCCCTTCGATGCCACCCTTTCTCCCGAAACAGGAGTTTCCGCGCGGCGTAATAACGTCACCTGATTGGTTCACCAGCGCCTGGCTGAGAACCCCGAAAGCGGTCGCCCACATTGTTACGGCTTGCGCTGAGGGTCTCGGTCGTTCGGACGACAACTGATGCGCCACTGGGAATGGTCGCATGTCGGTCGACTTGGGCTGCTGTGGATCGTGAAGGCTCTTGATCAGGTGCTTGCGTGAAGCGCACAGACCACAAGAGAGGCGGGATCAGGATTCTGGACCGCAAGGGACTCGAAAAGAGATCATGCGAGTGCGACAAGATCATCACGAATTATCTGGCAAACTACAGAAATTCGACACCCACATACAGCCTGATTCCTAATATGGGTAACTTTGCTAACCCACGGAATTTAGCAGGAGGCGGATCGGGGAATGGCTAATTGGAAGTGGGCCATCGAAACATGCTGTTCCTCGCCTGCGATTAGCTTGGATTCTCGGCTCTTCGTGGCGACTATCTGGCCGCAGGCTCGACAGGTGGAGTGGTAGAAGCCCAAGAGGTCGTGTCGGTGGATAAAGAACCTGACGAGATTACGAGTCGGGTCGGACATGAAGCATGGTAGCGCACGGTAACGACCATCGTGTGTGACGAACGTCACAAAATCGCGACAGAAATGGCGTTCTCGCCTTATTGCCTACCGTCGAGGCGTGACCGGCATCTTAAGGAAGATGAGAGAGCAAACCTATTGGGGCATCGAATGCCGAACTTGCCGAGCGGAGGTGCGATTCGGTGTCCGTCCAAGTCATTCTTCGCCCGGTAGTGGTACCCCTCTTCTCGCATCGGCATGTATACATGCATTCTCGGGCACCAGCATGTCTACTTTCCTGAAGATGTTCACTTCTTCCGAGCCACGCCTCGTGCCATTGATGATGCCCAAATGCGGGAAAACCGTGCGGAATACAAAGCTATCCTGCCAATGCCCAAACGATAAGCTGGACTTTTAGCTTATGCGGCAACTCCGCGCCGACTCGGAACTGCTGCATCGCAATAGACATTGCGCATCAATCTTCAACCCTATCGGCCTCGCTGACTCTGGTAGAAATGACCAGACCTTCTCTCACCGAGTGATAGACACTTTCTTTGTGGGTGGGCGGCGCACTCATCGAAGGAGGTAGGAACACGATCTGGGTATCCCGCAACGATTGCCCCACTAGGGCGACTCGAAGCGCGCGACTTAAGCGTGTGCGTTTGAATGAATGACTTCATGGCTAGCTAGAAAACTGCCTATTCACACAAATGTGTGCAGGACTATCCTAATCAAGTCGAGTTGCTTCGGCATGCCGATCATCGCAATCCGAATACACGCGAGTCTGTGCAATCCGGCTCAGTTCTGGTGAATACCACGCCAAGAATGTGTGCAGTCGCTCCATGAACTCGAAACCACCCCGCATGCTCAGAGCCTACTGCTCCTGTGGCTTCTTGTATGTGTCCTGCCGCACACGTACTCTGGGAATGGTCACTTTTCTTAGTTGAGCACAGGGATTTCCGCCTCATGGTTGGCCCATATCGAGACTAAGCTCATCGATAGCCGGGCGAATTCTGTGAGTGCCCGAAATCTTTCCTCCGGGGAGGCGTTGTCCGACTCAATAGTCTTGCGAAGTCTTCCCGCTTCCCTATCCGTTGCAGCAATAAGAGCGTCAAAGACCGACGCCAGTCCAACCTCGCGTAAACCGGCCATGTTTACCAGTTTCGACTTGGATTAATGAACACGGACAATCCTATCGCGCCACAACTAATGCTGGCTGTGTCGCGCATCACATTCCTTTTTGTGCGCAAGCCGCCAGTTGCGATGGCGAGCCCAGTCTCTTATGCGGTGACAGAAGCAATCAAGCTTGTTAGGAGGCCGGACTCGCAAGCTCCCCGATAAAGGCAGGCAGCTGCCTCGGCGGAGACGGGCCTTGAGAATAGGAAGCCTTGTACGTAGTTGCACCCAAGCTCTCGCAATAAGCACAACTGTTCTTCTGTCTCGACGCCTTCTGCGATGACCTCCAGTCTGAGGGAGTGGGCCATCTCCACGATGGCTTTTGCGATATCCATGCTGTCGCTTCCGTGGCTCAGGTCACGGACAAACGAACGATCGATCTTGAGCGTATTGAACGGGAGACGCTGGAGGTAACTCAGTGAAGAGTAGCCAGTTCCAAAGTCGTCGATTTCCAGTCGAACGTTCATGTCTCTTAAGCGGTTAAGGGTGGCCAGTGTCTGTTCGGCGTTGCCCATGATCGAGCCTTCCGTAACTTCGAGCGCCAGATACGCGGAGTTCAATCCGGATTCAGCCAGCGCAAACTCCACATCCGCAATTAGATGGGCATCGCACAACTGCCTTGATGAAACGTTCACATTGACGGTGAGAGGAGGAATGCCAGGGAATGCCCTGTGCCATTCCGCCATCTGGCGGCAGGATTCGCGCAATACCCAGCGGCCGAGCAGGACGATGAGGTCGCTCCCCTCCGCTATGGGAATAAACTCGCCGGGTGAGATTATCCCCCGTTCCGGGTGAATCCAGCGAACCAAGGCCTCGAACCCGCGGATGCGGTCATCGACGGTCGAGATGATTGGCTGGTAATAAAGGATCAGTTGGCCCTCGTCAATGGCCTTGCGCAGGCCGGTCTCAACCTCGAACCTGTTTATGGTCCGCTCACGCATGGCCTCGTCGTAGAACTCGAAGCGCCCCTTGCCATTCGCTTTGGCGCTATACATGGCGGTGTCGGCGTTGCTGAGGAGGTCTTCGGGGGAGGCCCCGGTGTAGCTCAGGGCGATTCCAATGCTGGCAGAGACAAACATGCGGCGACCCTCCAGATGAAAAGGCTCGCTCAGCCGTTCGAGAATGCGCGCTGCGACGATGGCGGGATCGACCTCGTGCTGGATGTGGTCCAGGAGAATCGCGAACTCGTCTCCGCCCACACGGGCCACTACGGATTTTCCGTATCCACCTGGGCGGGAGTTGGTGCGTATGCTGGCGCGCAGCCGCCCAGCAACATCAATCAGCAACTCATCGCCCGCCGCGTGTCCCAGGCTGTCGTTCACCACCTTGAACTGGTCGAGGTCGACGAACAGTACGGCAAAATGGGCGTCTTGCTGACCGGCAGTCTCGATCGCTGACTCGAGGCGATCGACGAAATAGAGACGATTTGGGATTCGTGTGAGCGGATCGGATATCTTGCCTTCGGTGATGTCGGTCTGCGAGCCAGCCATTCGGATGGCTTTGCCGGACAGGTCGCGGACGGCGATACCGCGGCTCTGCATCCAGATATAGCCGCCAGACTTATGCCGCATGCGGTATTCACTCGCGAACTCCGTGGTCTTGCCCTCGCGATGCCAGGCAATCTCGGCGCAGACCCGTTCGCGGTCGTTGACGTGAATATGTTTATACCAATCGTCGGGGCCGGACCAGTCTTCGCTCACGGAGTAGCCGAGCATATGGTTCCAGCGCGGAGAGAAGTAGATCTCGTCAGTCGTGAGATTCCAGTCCCAGAGACCGTCGTTGGCGCCCCGAGCGGCAAGAGCATACCGCTCATCGCTCTCCTGAAGCGAGGCGAGCGCCTCCTTGAGCGCCCGTTCGCTCGATTCGATCTGCGAGAGCATCTCATTGAAGGA
>JALYIG010000224.1 GCA_030775885.1 Acidobacteriota bacterium
ATCTATGGATGCTTCCTGCAATTGTGCTCAACGAACGCGCAGAAAAAACCGGTGTGCCTGCTCGTCACACCATTCCCCCGGCTCGGCTCGAATACCTCGCACAACTGTTGCGGTCAAATGTTACGGACGATCTACGCACCCAACAACCGACAGTTGTTATCGTTCCCCACTGCAAGTCGACTACGGAGGAGCCGTGCCAAGGTCTCTATCTGCAATCGTTCGATATTTTGGACTGGTTTCTCCAGTCACCTGAGTTCCGTTCGGCATGGAGCCACTACCGACATCAGAGTGGGGACGGATTCTTCGATTCCTACGTGCGCATCAACTAAAGGAGGGCGGACTCACGCCGTTCGCCAGCACTCTGCAACCAACGTTGGAAGTGGATCGATCGCTGATCATCTTTTCGCTGATCATCTTTTCAAAGTGAGCACATTCGGACAATTTCCGAAGTTGACGACGGAATCTGGCGTGAGGAAACTTGCGGTGTCGTGGTCGAGCACGGAGCATGGAAGGTAGATCCATTTTTCCTCAGGCTGGTTGAAGCCTCCGACGCTTGCAGACCAGCTCAGGGCGAGCAGACGCACGGGATATTGCTGGAGGAAGTCGGCGGGCATCCAGCCGATGCCAGGAGTGTAGGTGTCCGCGGTGTCGTCCAAGACGAAGCCGGCGAAGACATGGCTGTCGATTTCGCTGTGCATTTCGGCCATATAGGCGTCTCGCGTGGGAGATGGCGGACTCTCCTGGATGATGCCGAATGCGTCGGCCACGGCGTGCGGTTTTTTGTCCGCGAGGATGGCGTCGTAGCTGTGATTGAGAACGTAAATGTCACCCGGCAGGGAACTGAGTTGTTGCTCGAACTTCTGCCGCGCCTCGCGGGTGGCTGCGGACGGGACGAACCTGCCGGGATGGTAGAGGAAGCCGAGGATCTGCGCGGTTGCTGCGCCGAACAGAAGGATTCGGCAAAGTTGCATCGCGCTCGATGGTTGGGTGGCGAGCCATGCTTCGAGGCGATGGACGGAAAGGCCGAAGAGCACTGCCGTCCACGCGTAGGCTGGCACCAGAGTGTTGACGGAGGAGCCTGCGTGGGCGCGCAGGTACCAAATAGAGGCGTAAATCGCGAAACTTACGAAGAGGTAGAACTGCGTGCTTCTGCCACGGAGCGCGGGTGGAGCGCAAAGGACCGCCGCAAGCAGGATGAGAAGAGCGAGTCCGAAGGGCTGCAGCAGATCTTGCGGGATGTACATGACTGCTGGCCGGGCGAGCCAGCGCAGGCCTTTGGCGGTTCCGAAGAGATAAAAGCTATACCATCCGCCGGTGATGTGATTGCCGAGGGCGAGGGTGGCGCCGAATCCAACGAGCGTGGCGATCAACCCGAGGGCCATTCGCCGGGGACGCTGCCAGTCCGCGCACAGAACGAGGGCGGCGACGGGCAGGATTGTCTGCTTGACCTGGAATGCGATGAGCCAAACGACGACCGCTACGAGGATAGGAGCCTTGCGAGTGCAGTAGATCGCTAGAAGGAGGAGGAATACAAACAGAGAGTCTACTCGTCCGAGGTCAAACCAGCCCTGGAGGGGTTGGTAGCATGCGGCGAACAGCCCGGCGCCTGCGATGCCGGCGAGCCGGGATTTGGTTTCGCCGTGGATGATCGCGTAGATGGCAGCGAAGCTCCCAACGGTGCCGAGGATGGAAAGAAGCCGGAGGGAAGCATATCCGGCACCGACCACTTTGCTGAGTGCCGCAGCGAGGTAGAAGTACAGTGGAGCGTAAAGGTAAGGCACGAAATCGGTGTTTGGTTTGACGTAGAGCGGGTATCCGTGTGCGACTCTCCAAACTGAGGTGACCATGCCCCCCTCGATCTGATCGAAAGAGAACGGAAACGCCATGCGGCGGAGCGAAGTATAGAGAAACAGCAGGATGAAGCCGGCGGAGATCGCGGCCAAGGCAACGCGCAGCCATCGCTCGGCGCGTTCGAAGTGTTCTAGTGCCGGTGTTGCCGGTCCTGGCATCGTTTAGGCGTCCTCGGAACCGGGGATGTCGGGATGGGCAGAGTGTCCGGAAAGTACGGCTGCGGCGGGGAATTTGGATCGCTGGCCGCGTTCTCGGCAGCCGGAGTGGCTCCTGTCCCGTGCGGCAGAAACGGCGGCGGGTTGGTCTGCCGGGCGGCGTTCTGGAGGGTGGTGGAACACTACGGTTGCCTCAGTGTACACCGGCAGGGGCGTCGAGGGCCGACTGAGCGTACCGTTGAATAGGACCTGCCCGAAGTGGACTAAGCAGGTTCCGGGGCATGGAAATTGGGCAAATTCCTTTGATTTGGCAGGGGTGATCGCTTATCGTATGGATCGGGTACAGCCACGAAACATGGCGCAAGAGGGCGGAATGGCAGCATTCGGCGAAGAGTTGAGACGGGCACGCGAGGCTCGCGGTGTCGCGGTCGAGGCCATCTGCGACGCCACCAAGGTACCGGCAAAGCATATTCGAGCGTTGGAGGCGGGGGAGATAGGGGAGCTTCCCGGCGGCGTGTTCCGGCGGAGCTTTGTGCGCAGCTATCTGGGTGCGGTGGGGCTGGAGGAGCAGGCATGGATGAAGCGTTTTGAGGATAGCTGCAGGGCCAACGGGGTGCTGGATCCGGCAGGCATGGAGTGGGTGGCATTTGCAGAAAACGTCAAGAACAGCAGGGTGGCTCCGCGCCGCCGTGTGGGGCTGCGCTGGATGGGGCTGGTACTTGTTCTGGGTGGGCTTGCATTGGCCGGGTGGTGCGGCTGGCGGCTGGCGACGCATCGCCGTTTACTCCCTTCGCCCATGGTTTGGCTGATTGTGAATTCTTGGGTTGACAATGGGGCGTCCAGGTAATTTACTGTTTCCTCGATTGAAATTGTTTGTAATCGCGCGCTGAGAAGTAAATTTGCCATCGCGCGCTACATTCACGGCATGACGCTCTTCGGCATTTGTGGGTAGCCCGGGGCCGGCGAGTTGAAGCATAACGCAGGGATACAGCCGGCAAAGCCCGTCGGAGTATGTAAGGTAAGTTCTTCAGGAGAAGATGATGACGCTGTCTAGACGCTGGGTTCGCGGTGCTGTGTGGGTTGCGATGTTGATGGTGGTTTCGATTGCGGCCCGTGCACAGGAAGTTTCAGGAAGCATCTCCGGCACAGTTCTGGATGCGACGGGCGCCGTGGTGAATGGCGCAAAAGTGACGGTGACGAACATTGACCGCGCGCACGTTGAGCGTACGACGGCGACCGATAAAGCCGGGTTTTACACAGCGACTTCGCTTCCCCTGGGTAACTATTCAGTATCTATTGCAATGAAGGGCTTCAAGACAGCCACGATCAGCGGGCTTGTGGTGCATGCCAGTGACGCGCTGAAAGTGGACCAGAAGCTGGTAGTGGGCGCCGCGACTGAAAACGTGAATATCGTGGCGAACTCAGCCCCAATCAACCTGGAAAACGGCATGACTGAGGGCCTGATCAACGGCACGCAGATTCGGGAACTGGTACTAAACAACCGCAACTATGAACAGCTTCTGATGCTGCAGCCGGGCGTTTCCTACGGCAATGCGACCAGCGATCAGCTTTACATTGGCGTGTCCAATCCGTCGGGGGCGTCGAACCAGGTGCAGTTCTCCATTGGAGGCTCTCGTCCCAGCGCCAACAACTGGACCATTGACGGCGCGGACAACGTAGATCGCGGAGCCAATCTGACGCTGCTGGCGTATCCCAGTGTGGATGCAATCTCGGAAGTTCAGACCTTACGCGGTGCTTACGAGGCGGAGTATGGCCGCAGCGCAAGCGCGCAGATCAACGTGGTGACTCGTTCAGGCACCAACGACTTCCACGGAAGTGCTTATGAGTTCTTCCGGAATGATATTTTCAACGCCAACAATTACTTCAACAAACTGACCACGCCGAATACCGCTGTTCCGCGGCTGCGGTATAACGACTTCGGCGGGACCATCGGTGGTCCGGTGATCATTCCCCATTTCTACAATGGCAAGGACAAGACGTTCTTCTTCTTCTCGGAGGAGATCCGGCGGGTGGTGAACTACGCGACGCAAACGTCGTATGTGCCGACTCAAGCCGAGCGCAATGGCGACTTCACTCAGGCTTACCTTACGTCTACACCAGGCGGCAATACCTATACCGGAGCTACGGGGCCGGTTGCGGTATGCTCCATCTACTCCAACGGAGTTTGCACAGGCTACTCAACCACCACGGTCAACCCTAGTCCTACGGCGCAGGCGTACGTGAAGGATGTTTACAAAAACGTGCCTCTTCCCCCGAGTGCTTCGGACATCGCAGCCAATCTCGATCCTCACACTCTGATCAACAATATTCGTAACATCTTCAACGACGAGCAGGAGTTGGCGCGGGTAGACCACGCACTGAACTCCAAGGTCAACCTGTTTTACCGGTATCTGCATGACAGTCTTCCGACGGTAGAAGGGGTGAGCTTATTCGCCGGCGGTAGTTTGATTCCTGGAGTTGCCACAACCTCCACCCACTCCCCCGGTACGCAACAACTGGGCCACGTCACGATCGCTGTGCATCCCACGTTCCTGATCGATATGGGGTATGCCTATAGCTCCGGCAAAGTAATCAGCACGCCCATCGGGCTGATTGCTTCCGCGAACTCTCCGGACGTGAAGCCGCTCGTGCCCTTCCCAAACACACTCGGCGTGCTTCCCAGTCTGAGTTTTGGAGGCAACGGGCCGAGCATTGCAGAGTCCGGCATTTACAACGATCTCAATTACAACCACAACGGCTTCGGCAATTTTACGAAGATCAAGGGAACGCACACGTTCAAGTTCGGGCTTACCTATAACCATTACGAGAAAATTGAAAACTCCCTGAGCACCAACCAGGGAATTTTCACCTTCAGCAATCCATCGGCTCCTTCCGCGAGCCAACTGGCTGCGGTGGGACCTGGTGTAGCGGCTCCAGGCCAGTTCGACGCACAGTTTGGAAATTTCCTGATTGGCAATGCGAACTCGGGCTTTTCACAGGCATCGCTTTCGCCCGTGGCCGATGTCGCCGAAAATCTGATCGAGTTGTACGGACAGGATGACTGGAGGGCGACGCGCCGCTTGACGCTCAACCTGGGCGTTCGTTACAGCTTCTTCGGTCAGCCGTACGACAAAAACAACGAGCTTTCCAATTTTGACCCGTCAACGTTCACCACGCTGAACGCAGAGACCGTTTCCAGCAACGGCAACCTGTGCACGATAGCCGGACAGACGAGCTTTACGACCACATTCAGTTCCACCGGAGTGACCACGACGTACACGGTGAACAGCTGCCCAAATGTGAACGGCCTGAATGCCTACCAGCCGAATACAGTTGCGGACCCATTGAACGGGATTATTCTGGCATCTCCGGACTACATTAAACAGGAGAACAAGCTAGGGTCGACGGCTTTTCCGTTCCAACAGCCCGTAGCGCCTACAGGCTCCACATCACCCGTGCCGTCCATCGAACAACATGGTTCGCCATACGGTTTGAACGTGGGGCATCCTGAGAAGCATGACTGGGCACCCCGGGTTGGATTTGCCTGGGACGTCTAT
>JALYIG010000225.1 GCA_030775885.1 Acidobacteriota bacterium
GGGCGGAGGCGCGTCGACGATATGGCGGCGGTGGAGTTTGACGGCTCCAGTGCAGTCGGGACAGCGGAGTTCGAGGTCTAGGTCGGCGACGGCTTCGAGGACCGACTTGAGTTTCCAGAAGGGCTCGTAGCCTCCGCCAACTTTAACGCGCCGACGCTTGGCCTGGCACTCGTAGATCTTTTCGGTTTCAACAGCCATTACAATGCCTCCGTAAAATTGGGTTGCGATTCGTTGCGGTTAGCTTCTCGTCTGGGGATCATGAAGTATGTTGCGGCTGCTGCGGTGTGAACTCGACCGGGTTGGCTGAGGGCCGGGGTTCACGCCCGTCGGTGGCTTTCTTGAAGAGGAGGCCGCCGGGGCAAAATTCGGAGTCGGCTGGGTTCTTGTGCTCGACGTAGGGGACGGTGCCGGCTTTGCCGTTGCGACCGAGCAACTTGACGGGTCCGAAGCAGTCCTTGCAACGGAATTCGGTGTCTTCGTCGACCAAAGCCTCGGCTACTTTCTTGACCTTCCAATAGGGCTCGTATCCTCCACCGGATTTGAGGCGTCGCCGTCTTACTTCGCATTCGTACATCTTTTCGCGTTCCGCTGCCATGATCTTTTATTGTCCTGTTCCGCCGACCGTCATGCGGTCGAGCCTTACGGTGGGCATGCCAACACCTACGGGCACGCTTTGCCCGGCTTTGCCGCAGGTGCCAATTCCTTCGTCGAGGGCGAGATCGTTGCCGACCATCGACACGTATTTCAGAGCTTCGGGGCCGTTGCCGATGAGGGTTGCGCCTTTCACGGGCCGGGTGACTTTGCCATCTTCGATGAGGTAGGCCTCTGACGCGGAAAAGACGAATTTGCCGTTGGTGATGTCGACCTGGCCGCCGCCGAAGTTGACGGCATAGAGGCCGCGAGTGACCGACTTGATGATGTCCTCGGGCATGTCGGTACCGTTGAGCATGTAGGTATTGGTCATGCGCGGCATAGGGATGTGGTGGTAGCTCTCGCGGCGGCCGGATCCTGTGTTGGGCGTGCCCATGAGGCGGCTGGAGAGTTTGTCGGAGAGATAGCCCTTCAGGATGCCGTTCTCGATGAGGACGTTTTCCTGGGTGGGATTGCCTTCGTCGTCTAGATTGATCGAGCCGCGGCGGTTGGGCATCCTGCCGTTGTCGACGACGGTAACCTTTTCGCTGGCGACCCTCTGACCGATGAGTCCGGCGAAGGCGGAGGTCTTCTTGCGGTTGAAATCGGCTTCGAGGCCGTGGCCTACAGCTTCGTGGAGCAGGACGCCAGGCCAACCGGGACCGAGGACGACGGGCATTTCGCCAGCCGGCGCCGCGATGGCATTGAGCTGGAGGATGGCCCCGCGCGCGGCCTTTCGGGCGTAATGCTCGGGGGAGTGGAGGCCTTCGAAGAAGTCGAGAGTCACGCGGCCACCTCCGCCGGAGGTTCCTCGGGCGGTCGATCCGGCACCGTTGTCGCCTGCGGCATCTTTGGCGATGACGAATACGTTGAGGCGGGCGAGCGGCTGGGTGTCGGAGGCGAAGGTACCGTCGGATGCGGCGATGAGTATGCGGCGGAGTTCGTCGTTGAAGCCGGCGCGGACTTGGGTGATGCGGGGGTCGAATGCGCGGGCGGCTGCGTCGGCGCGCTGGATGAGCTGCAGCTTGGCGGCGATTTCCGCATCGGCGGAGACACCGGCAATGGGGTAGAGTGTAGGGGCGTCGGAGGTGTGGCGGAAGCCGGACATCTGCTCTTTGGCGGGCCCGGACGCGATGAGAGCCGCGGTGCGTGCGGCGCGGAGAAGGCGGGTGGAGGATAGGTCGTCGGTGTAGGCGTAGCCTGTGCGTTCGCCGGAGAGGACGCGGATGCCACAGCCGACGCTGATGCCCTGGGAGGCGGACTTGACCAGAGACTCGTCTATCCCCAGGGAAGTGGAGGTAACTGCCTCAAAGTAAAGATCAGCGTAGTCTCCGCCGGCAGAGAGTGCCTCGCCCAGACAGCGTTCCATCAGGCGCTCGGAGAGGCCTAGTTTCTCGATGAAATATCGCTTGTGATCGGTTGTTGGGGAGGCCTGTGGAAGGGTCACAACTTCTATTCTAGGCTTTCAAGAGGTTCAGGGCAAATAAATTGTCAAATTTTGGGCGCGAGCGTGATATCGTGGCAAGTTTAACCTGCGATGGAAAAGAGCCGCAATGGTGGGGGCGGTTCGGGTTGGTGAACAGGGTCGATTCGCTTCGGCGTACGAAAAGCTACAGTCTCTTCCCATCGAACGCTCCCTCAGTGTGTCGCCGATTTTAGAGCGGATGCCCTGCAGCAGGGTGCCTTCGCGGTCGTAGGCCATGGCGGCGAACTCAAGGGCTGCGTGGCGCTGGTTGCCGGGGCCAGGAGTCAGGTCGAGTTGGCGTGCGAGCAGGCCGTAGGTGATGGCGTAATACTGCATCAGGACGGGCTTGGCATGCGAGGGCGCTGGGGAGGGTGTCGGGTGCTTCCCGGGAGCTTTCGGTTGGAACTGGTTGAGTTCCGCGAGTTCCTGCGGGGTGGCAGGAGTGGGATCGCCGAGGGTCTGAAGGTGGGCCTCGAAGAAGAGGCTGTGTGCTGGTGGCGCGCCTCACTCGTGTACGGTGACGGCTGCACTGAGCAAGTCAGGGGAGCGAGCAGCGTTTCCGAGGAGTGGGTACTAGCGATTTGTAGTCGCGGGTTCGCAGTCGGTTGAACAGTCAGGTCCCCGTTCTCGCACAATTCTTTGTGCAGTTATCGTCCTTTCACATAGCTCCGGAACACTGAATGTGCAAGAGGTTGCAGATGTGCTCGGGGGTTTTCCATGACGCAGACCGTTTCGTACTTATGGCGCGAACCACATGCAGCGGATGGTTTTAGCACCGGCGTGTCGTTGCACAGCCACACCAACCAATCGAAGGAGACGCTGGATTTTATTGCTGAGCTTTCGACGGACTGGGGATTCCTGCCTCCGATCATGCGGTGGTGCGAGCAGCGCTGCGTGCGGATGTCGGGCATCCGGCCGGATTATGCGCGCAGCTACTGGACTCCACCGCTGACGCCGCGGCTGGCGTTTGATCTGGAGCGGACGCAGATCGAGGACAAGCTACAAATGGCGGCGATGGTCTCGATCACCGACCACGACGACATTCAGGCTCCAATGCTGCTGCGGTCGCTGGAGTCGGCGCGTCAGATTCCTGTCTCGGTGGAATGGACGGTGCCGTATTGCCAGGGGGCGTTCCACCTTGGCATCCACAACCTGCCCAGCGCGACGGGAGCGCTTTGGACGCAACGGATGGAGGCATTCACCGCGATTCCGCTGGCCGAGCGTCCCCCGAAGATGTTGACGGAGATGCTGGCCGAGCTGGACGAACTGCCGGGCGTGCTGATCGTCTTCAACCATCCGATGTGGGATTTGTACCGGATCGGCGAGGCGAAGCACCGTTTTCTGGTCAATGATTTTCTGGCGGTGAATGGGCAATATGTTCATGCAGTCGAGCTGAACGGGCTGCGCAACTGGGATGAGAATCGCGAGGTGACGAAGCTGGCCCAGCAGTGGAACCAGGTGCTGATCAGCGGGGGAGACCGCCACGGCATCGAGCCCAACGCCAACGTGAACCTGACCCACGCGACGAGCTTTACAGGGTTTGTACACGAGGTGCGGAAGGACCGGATCAGCAATGTTCTGTACATGCCGCAGTATGCGGAGCCATGGAAGCACCGCCTTCTGAACTCGACTTTGGCGGCGATTCGCAACTATCCGGAGTTTCCTGAGGGTTCTCAGCATTGGGACGAGCGGGTGTATCACCCGGATGCCGACGGCACAATGCGCACCCTGGCGGAGCTTTGGATGGAGGGGCGTGCTCCTGTTTATCTGAGTGCGCTGCTGAGTGCGGTTCGCATGATGGGGGCTGCTCCGGTGTCGAGCGGGCTGCGGTTGGCGTGGAACGATGCGAGCGCGATGCGAACGGCGTTGGCGGAGCGCAAGGCGTAAAAATCCAGCCTGACTATAACTGCGGTGTGGCGCTGCTAGGGGTGTGGCTTTGACGCCGGGACGACGAGGGGCTGCCAGAGTTCGAGGCGGTTGCCTTCGGGGTCGGTGATCCAGGCAAAGCGACCATAAGAGGCGTTTTCACGTTTGGGATCGACGGAGACGCCTGCGGCGGTGAGTTGGGTGAGCAGCGCGTCGAGGTCGTCGACGCGGTAATTGACCATGACCGCCTGTGGACCGGCGGCGGTGCCCGGGCCGAAGTACTTGGTGTCGGCCGGGAAGAGCGACCAGGAAGTCCCGCCGGTGGTGGGTGGGACTTCGTCGGACCACAGGAAGTTTACGCCGCCCCAGTCATTCAACTGGATGTTCAGGTGCTTTGCGTACCATGCGGCGAGCGCCTTAGGGTCGCGGGCGCGGAGGAAGATGCCGCCGATTCCGGTTACACGGGCCATGGTCGACTCCTTGGGCAGACATTACGACTCAGCAGCAGTTTACCTTCGGGAATGACAAGCAGCGGGGACCACCAATGCAGAACAGGCAACGACAAGGGCCAATTGCGGGGATTCTTCGCTGCGCTCAGAATGACAAGCAAGTTGGGTGATTCTAAGTCTTCTCGACGATTACTGCGGTACCGTAGGCGAGGACTTCGGTGACTCCCTGCATGAGTTCGTTGGCGTCGTAGCGGGCCATGATGACGGCATTGGCTCCGTTCTGGGCTGCGTGTTCCATCATCATGATGAAGGCGTCCTGGCGGGTCTTTTCGCAGAGTTGCGAGTAAAGAGTGATGTTGCCGCCGAGGATGGTCTGGAGGCCGGCCCCCAGAGTGGCGAAGATGTTGCGGGAGCGGACGACGATGCCGCGCACGACGCCTATGTTGCGGACGATCTTGTAGCCGGGAAGCTCGAGGGCGGTGGTGACCATCGAGGGATCGAGGTTCACTCCGGGCTGTGCGGGCGGGTAAGGATATGCTGACATTTCATCTCTCCTGGCAACCGATGTGGGGGTCGCTGAGGATTGTACGCTGGGCGGGTGTTGGAGGTTCCGTGGAGAAAGTTTGTTAGTTGTTCGTAGTTGGTTGTCGGTCTGCCAGTGCGGCCACGAGGGCGGTGACTCCGCCGGAGTCGATAGCCGCAGCGGCTGCGGCTATTCCAGCGCGTAGGGCGGCGACGGTGTCCGAAGCCGGAACGATGCCGGCAGTGATGAGGACGGCGGCGGCGTTGAGCAGGACGATGTCGCGGCGCGGGCTGCGTTCTCCGGCGAAGATGGAGCGCAGGATCGCGGCGTTGGCGTTGGCGTCCCCTCCGCGGAGGGATTCGATGGGCGCGGAGGTGAGACCGACCTGTTCGGGTGTGGTTTGGAGGAGGGTGACGGAGTCGCCACGGACCTCGGCGAGCCGGCTTGGGCCGGAGATGGAGAGTTCATCTAAACCGCAGCCGCGAGCGCCGGAAGCACCGGGGCCGATGTCGCCGTGGACGACGAAAGCGTGGCGGGCACCCAGCAGGCGCATGGCTTCGGCAGCGATGGGTACGAGGTGCGGCGCGTAGACTCCCATGATCTGAGCACGCGCTCCGGCAGGGTTGGAGAGCGGGCCGACGAGATGGAAGATAGTGCGGATGCCGAGGGCGCGTCGGACCGGCATCACCACTTTCATTGCTGGATGGAGACTCGGGGCATGCAGGAAAGCGAAGCGATGGCGGCGGAGCGCGTCGGCGGCCTGGGCAGGCGTGAGGGCGACCGGTATGCCGAGGGCTTCGAGCACGTCCGCCGAACCGGATTGCGAGGTAACGGCGCGGTTGCCGTGCTTGGCGACGGTGGCTCCGGCGGCAGCGGCGACCAGCGCGGCTGCGGTGGAGATATTGAAGGTGCCGGAGAGATCGGCGCCGGTACCGCAGGTATCGACCAGCACGGCTTGTTCAGCTGGGGTGAGCGGGAGGGAAGTTGCGGCGGCGCGCATGGCGTCGACGAAGCCGGCGATCTCGGCGGGTGATTCGCCGCGAATTGCGAGGGCGGCGAGCAGGGCGGCGAGCTGAATTTCAGTCGCTTCGCCGGCGAGAATATGGCGCAGCAGGGCGGAGGCTTCTTCGCGGGAGAGATTGGCGCGATCTTCGATCACGCGTTTGAGGTAGGGCTTCAGCGGCATAAAGGCGGTTCTCAGTTCTCAGTCTTCCGGCTATCGCCAGCTTTAGGAGAGGTTGAGGTGCTTGGCAGTTAAGCGTAGCAGGAAGGATATCCCGGGGTTATCCTTCGCAGGGGAACTGATACCTGAGAACTGAACCCTGAGATCTGATCTATGCGACTTTGGTTTTCGCACTCGAGCGAAGTACCGATCTACCGGCAACTGGTGACGCAGGTGGTTCTGGCGGTGCACAGCGGCGATCTTCGGCCAGGTGACCGGCTGCCCAGCACGCGTGAGCTGGCGCGGAGGTTTGGCCTGCACCCGAACACGGTGAGCGCGGGCTACCGCCAACTGGCGAAGGAAGGCTGGACGGAGCAGCGGCGAGGCAGCGGTGTCACGGTGCGCTCGCACGCAGAGCCGCCGTCCACGCCCGAGCAGAGGATCGATCACCATATTGCAGGCTTTTTCCGTGCGGCGCGGGAGATGGACCTGCCCTCGGCAGCGGTGCGCGCGCGGGTTCTGGAGTGGCTGGCTGCGCCGGAGCCGGACCACTTTATTCTGATCGACCCAGACCCGGGGCTAAAGCGCATTCTGCTGGCCGAACTGCGCGAGGCAACGGGCTGGGACGTACGCGAGGCGTCGCTGGAGGACTGCTGCCGACCGGAGACGCTGAATGCGGCGATTCCACTGTGCCGGCCCAGCCAGGCTAAGCTGGTCCGCGAGGCGCTGCCGAAGGGCGTAGAGCTAGTGACGCTTCCTATCCGTTCGCCCAACGCCTGGCTAAGCCCGTGGCTACCGGCGCCGAAAGGGCACCTGTTGGGAGTGGTGTCTCACTGGCCGGACTTTCTTGACTGGGCGCGGACGATGTTGATCGCCGCGGGTCTGTCGTCGGAAGTGCTGATCTTCCGCGACACGACCAAGCCGAATTGGCGGCGCGGTCTGGAGCAGGCGACGGCGCTGTTGTGCGACAGCTACACCGCGAGTTTGCCAACGCTGCCGCAGAAGCCGTTCCATATTGTGTTTCCGCTGCTGGCGGATACAGCGGCGGAGTTGCTGCGAGGATATTCGGGGGAAGAAGCCATTAGCTCCTAGCTATTAGCTCGGGCCTCCGGCTCCTAGCTATTGGCACTTGGCTAGAAGCTAACAGCTAAGAGCTAATGGCTCGCCTCTTGTGACAGTTGCGAAAGTGTCACGAAGCGACTTTTTGTGAACGGACGGATGAGTAGGCTGACCTCAATCAGCGCAACGGCGCGACGAGGTGAGCGATGCAGATCAAGTTCAAGCTGGAACGAATTCCGTGGGCGATGGCTGGAGGGCGGGCTCTGCTTGGGCCGGTGGTAATTGTGGGCGAGGCGTGCGGTTGGAGCGGAGTTGGTCTGGCTTCGCTGATCGTGACCGCGCTTTTTTCGGACATCTTCGACGGGGTGCTGGCGCGGCGCTGGGGTTGCGACACGGCTGCGTTGCGGCTGTTCGACTCGATGAGCGACACCGTGTTTTACCTGTGCGTGGCCATCGCTATTGCAATCGGCCAGCCGCACGTATGGCGGGAGAACGCGGGCCTTCTGATCGCATTGATGGGGCTGGAGACTGGGCGCCTGGTGTTGGAGTTTGCCAAGTTTGGCAAGCCGGCGAGTTACCACTCGTACCTGGCTAAGGCGTGGGGGCTGGTGATGGCGGTCGCGGTGGTGGGTGTCTTTGCGTGGCCGGCGGGACGGATGCTGATGCCAGTGGCGCTGGCGTTTGGCATTGCTTGCGACCTGGAAGGGCTGGCGATGTCGTGGATGCTGCCGGTATGGCATCGGGATGTCAAGACATTGGCGGCGGCATGGCGGGTGATTTGCATGGCCCACGGCGAACTGCCAGCTCCGTATCCTCAATCCCAGGTTGCGCGCAAGGGATTCTTGGCTGGTTTGAGCGTGGGGCTATGCCTGTTGTGCGCGATGGTAGGTCCGGCGTATGCGATTGAGCCGGGGCAGGAGGTAACTTATGCAGGCGGCACGGCGAAGGTGGCTGCTGACACGGTTGGGATTCTCGACACCACTTCCGGAGTGGACCTAGTCTTCCGTTACAAGGAGCCGCGCGGAGCCTCGGCGGAGATTGCGATGCCCTATGCGAAGATTCGCAGCTTTGAGCCGCGGAATGACGTAGTGCGGCATCTGGGGTTCCTGCCTGCGCTCGCTGCGGCGCTTGTTGCAGCGCGGCAACGGAGACACACAGTCGCGATCAGTTATGCGGATGCCTCGGACACGGTCCAGCTTGCAATTCTTCAGATGACGGAGCGAGAACAGACGGAGCTGAAAGAAATACTGCGGGCCCGCGCTCCGCAAAGCTGCCTAGCAACGGAATACGGTGCGTGCGCTGGGAAACCCGTGGTGCGGCCGGCTCCGGCGGTGACTGTTATGCCGACGGCTGCAGTTGCGGCGCAGAAGTGATGTTGGGATGGGAGTCGCCGGAAATTGCACGTCTGAAGGATGTTTCATCGTCGCTCCATGACAAGTTAATTTGAAACTTGGACACTTCGAATATCGGGACATTTGCGCGATAATCGGTCAAGCGATTTTTGTGCGGGTAATCACAATCCGCTAGTATCGACTGTGCGCGCTTTTCATCTATTTTTTAGCGCTGAGACAATCATTCATGAAGATTCACGAGTACCAGGCAAAAGAGATTCTGCGGAAGCACGGCGTCCCCGTGCCGGACGGCGAGATGGCGGTCACCATCGAGGAAGCGGACACGGCGGCAAAGAGCCTGTTCAGCAAGGGCAATCTGGCAGTAGTAGTGAAGGCGCAGATCCACGCCGGCGGCCGAGGCAAGGGCGGCGGCGTGAAGGTGGTGAAGACGGTCGAGGACGCGGCGAAGGCTTCGAAGGCGATCCTTGGGATGCAGTTGGTGACTCATCAAACCGGACCTGCGGGACAAAAAGTTCAGCGGTTGCTGATCGAGGCAGGGTCGGCGATCGAACGCGAGCTTTACCTGGGGCTGGTGTTGGACCGCACGAGCGCTAAGGTGGTGTTCATGGCGTCGCAGTCGGGCGGCATGGAGATTGAGCAGGTCGCGCACGATACTCCGGAGCTGATTTACAAGGAGTACGTGGAACCGGCGCTGGGACTGCAACCCTACCAGGCGCGGCAGTTGGCGTTCAAGCTGGGGTTGAGCGGCAAGCAGATCAACGCAGCGGTGGCGTTCATGATGGGCCTGTACAAGGCATTCATCGAGACGGATGCGTCGCTGATGGAAATCAATCCGTTTATCACGACCAAAGACGGCAGCCTGATGGCGCTGGACTGCAAGATCAACTTCGACGACAACGCGATGTTCCGGCACAAGGACTTGAAGGAACTGCGCGACATGGCGGAGGAGGATCCGCTGGAGGTTGAAGCATCGAAGTTCAATCTGAATTACATCAAGCTGGATGGCTCGATTGCGTGCATGGTGAATGGCGCCGGGCTGGCGATGGCGACGATGGACATCATTCAATACGCGGGCGGTAGCGCGGCGAACTTCCTGGATGTCGGCGGCGGCGCGAACCAGGAGCAGATCGAAAACGCGTTCGGGATTCTGTTGAGCGACCCGAATGTGAAGTGCATTTTCATCAACATCTTTGGCGGAATCTTGAGGGTCGATGTCCTCGCTACTGCGGTTGTTGCTGCAGCGAAAAAACTCAACGTTCAGCTGCCAATTGTCTTGAGGCTTGAAGGCACCAATGTTGAAGAGGGACGGAAGATCTTGAAGGAGTCCGGACTGAAGTTTGAAGTCGGAGCAACGATGAAAGAGGCTGCTGACCTTGCTGTCGCTGCCGCGAAAGGTGGCAAGTAATGTCAGTTTTAGTTGATAAGAATACGCGGTTGATTGTCCAGGGGATTACCGGGCGTGAGGGTTCGTTCCACGCGAAGGCCTGCGAGGAGTACGGCACGAAGGTAGTTGGCGGAGTGACGCCGGGTAAGGGCGGGACGACGCACGAGGGCTGGCCGGTGTTCAACACGGTTGAGGAGGCGGTGAAGGAGACTGGCGCAAATGTGACCATGATCTTCGTGCCGCCGCCGTTTGCCGCGGATGGGATTCTGGAGGCGACTGCGGCTGGCGTGCCGCTGATCGTGTGCATCACCGAGGGCATTCCGACGCTGGATATGGTGAAGGTCTGGGAGCTAGTACGACGGTCGAAGTCACGGCTGATCGGGCCGAACTGCCCGGGCGTAATCTCACCGGGCAAGGCCAAGGTGGGCATCATGCCGGGCCGGATTCATCTGCAAGGCTCGGTGGGGATTGTGTCGAAGTCGGGCACGCTCACGTACGAGGCGGTGTATCAGTTGACCACGCGCGGGATCGGGCAGTCGACGGCGATCGGCATTGGCGGCGATCCGATCATCGGGACCACGCACATCGATGCGCTGAAGTTGTTGAACGAGGATCCGGACACCGAAGCGATCATCATGATCGGCGAGATCGGCGGCACGGCTGAAGAGAAGGCGGCGGAGTACATCAAGGCCAACGTAAAGAAGCCCGTGGTTGGCTTCATCGCGGGGCAGACAGCTCCTCCGGGA
>JALYIG010000226.1 GCA_030775885.1 Acidobacteriota bacterium
GAATTGACTCCCGTCTCTGTTTCGCCAGGTAGATTTTACCGCGCGCGACGGCGGTGTTTGCCACATCCGTCATCAGTGGATCACCACTACCCACCGGCGCCGCTATAGACCACGGATTGGTACCGACAATCTTATCGAGGCCGCCCCAGGGTGCCAGAGCGGGCCCCCCATTTGTCGTCATGAAGGCGACACAACTGTTCTGAGCCGCCATACGGGTAAAGTACATGATCGTGCCGAAATGGTTGGAGTTCCGGACCGCCACCGCTCCGATACCGTGCTTCTTGGCGCGCGCAATTGCGCTGAGCATGGCTTCTCGAGCGACCACGTGTCCCACGCCATCGTTGCCATCCATGACTGCAAATGCCCCGCCGTCAATCACCGGCGCGGATTGCGTCACCGCGTGCATAACCCCGCTGCGAAGTCGCTCGAGATACCAACGCGTGCGTAACACTCCATGTGACTGATGACCCCACAAGTCGGCTTGCACCAAGCTGTCAGCGACCAGTTCCGCATCCAAAGCGGGTACACCCGCGCTCTCATAACTCGCGGACACTAACCGCTTCAGGCCCGTTGGGCTTACGCGCCTCGAGGTAGTCACCTCATTGCCTCGAGCCGCGACACCGGGCAGATGCGAACGAGTGCCGCGAGAGCGCTGCTTCGAGGCCGGGTGGCCGGCTTCGAGGAGGCAAATTCAACGGCCTTGAATCCGGCATCGGCGGCAGCGCGAAGTGCTCGAGGAAAGGATATTCGGTAAATTGATAGCCCCAGATGTGCACTTAATTTCATCGCGCGCATGGGGCAACCGAAGCACCGACGATGCCGTGTCTTGCCAGGGAATCCATTACGAATCCGGACGATTTCATGTCTTCAACGAACTTTCGCAGATAATCAGCCGCCTCGAGGCCTCGGCTCTTCGGAATTCCCATTGCTTGCTTGATGACCATAAAGCGTTGGGGCAGCAGGCGTAGCCCTGCCACGTTGAGGGCGTCCGCTTCCAATTGCTGCTTAACTCCGGCAGCGACCTCCAGATGTTGCTCGAGGAAGGTCCGAACCACAACCTGCGATGTCAGCGCGCGAACGATCGGCGCCTTTTCCAACAGACGCGACAGGAATAGATCGTACGCAGAGCCCTTGCCGACCACGACACGGTTGTTCTCATGATCAACGTCTTCGTTGCGCCGAATGGCCGAATCGTTGCGGACCAGAAAGAATCCTTCAATGAGAACATAGGGTGCGGTGAAAGCGATGCTGGCACCTCTTTCGGGATCAACAGCGAAAAAGCCGAAGTCTGCCTGTTCGGCCGATATGGCCTCAACGGATTTCGAGGCGGTATCGAACACAGCAAGCTCCAGCTCTACGGCGAGCCGCTTTGCAAGCTCCGTCGCGAGATCGATGGAAACGCCAAAGGGCTGCCCCGACGTGGCGTCCTTATTCGCCAGGATGGGGTTACCCACATTGATCGCCGCTCGTAGCTTACCGGTGGGCCTGAACGCCGACAGTATTGATGAGTTGGGCGCCATGTCATCCTTCTGCGTAAGATCGTAGGTATCCGGAAGCTAGCTTCGATTATAGCTCTCAGGCCGCACGCTAATGTTCCCAGTAGCCGGTGACGTCGTCAGCGATGGCGCCCAAGAGCAGCGCATCTATAAAGACTCCGGCTCGGTTTCTATCTGACTCGCCGGGCGATCTCGGCGCATAGCGCAGCGGTGAATGCTGCCGTTCCCAGCCTGCCGCCCAGGTCATGCGTGCGGTTGGCCGGCACAGCGACCATGGCATCAATACTCTGCTCAAGGATGCTCGCTGCTTTGGCGAACCGCTCGAGGCCGGCGTGCTTTCGAGACAGCCAGTCGAGCAGCATGCCGGCAGAAAGAATGAGCGAAGTCGGATTGGCTTTGTCCTGCCCTTGAATGTCCGGGGCGGACCCATGCTGCGCCTGCGCCATACAATGCGTCCGGCTCACGTTGACCGCGCCCGCCAGACCCAGACTGCCGGACAGTTCCGCTGCTTCGTCAGACAGAATGTCGCCAAACATGTTGGTCGTGACCACCACGTCAAACCGCTGGGCATCCCGCACCAGCATGGCCGCCATCGAGTCGATGAGCTGCTCTTCGTACTGGACCTCGGGATACTCCTGGGCTACCTTGCGCACCTCTCGAAGAAACAATGCTTCCGATACCTTGATTACATTGGCCTTGTGTACAGCCGTTACTTTCCTGCGTCGCCTCATTGCAAGCTCGAACGCGGCGCGGGCGATGCGTTCTGATGCGTGAGAAGTGATCTTGCGCACCGAGAGTGCCATGTCCGGGCTCGGCATGAACTCGCCCACGCCCCAAAACATGTTACGGTCCGAATAGAAGCCCTCGGTATTTTCCCTCACGATGACGAGATCCATAGGCGTGCGGCCGTAGTGCGGTAGACCCTCCCGCGAGCGACTCGGGCGGATGTTTGCGTACAGATCCAGTACCACCCGCATCTCGGCGGAGATATTGATTCCGCCTTCTGCGCGCGGGGGATAGTCCGAATGGGAAACCGGACCTAAGATGATGCCCTGCGCTTCGCGGGCTGCCTGAAATACCGCCGCAGGCGCTGTCGTCCCCACCGCTTTTAGACTGGCAAATCCGACCGCAAAAAGCTCAAACTTTAGGTCCAAGCCGAACTTGGCATCGAGCAGCGTAAGAACCTGTATGGTCGAATTGCATATTTCGGGACCGATGCCGTCACCTGGTAAAACGACGATCTTCATGGTCATTCCTCTAGGATCTCGAAAGACGTGAGCTCGCCCCAGGCGGCAGACGGGGCTACATTGCACTACTTGATCATGTTATGCACGCTACTTAGATCATGACGAGGCGAATCTCCCCCGCAACCCGATCTCCGCCGCTGTTCAGCCGCCTTGCGGGTCAAATCATCGATCGTGCGCGGTTGCTGAAGCTCGAGGCGGGCGCCCACCTGCCCGAGCTGGAGCTGGCTGAAGCGTTCCGGGTCTCGCGCACTCCAGTCCGTACAGCCCTGCAGCTTCTGGAGCAGATGGACGTTGTCGAGAGCCGAGCGAATCGCGGCTTTTTTCTCAAAACGTCCGCCCAAAGCTTGGAGCGAATGTCTTCGGCACTGGTGCAGCGTGAAGAAGACCCGATTTACTTCAGAATCGCCGAGGACCGGCTGGCCGGCATCCTCGCGACGCGCGTCACGGAGACGGAGTTGATGCGACGTTACGGAGTGCCGCGGTCGCGGTTGCTGAAGCTGTTCGCCCGAATGACCAAGGAAGGGTGGCTTGAAAGGCTTCCGGGTCATGGATGGGAATTTCTACCAGTCCTGAAC
>JALYIG010000227.1 GCA_030775885.1 Acidobacteriota bacterium
TGCTGAACTTCTGGGCGACGTGGTGTCCGCCCTGTAAGAAAGAGATGACGGACCTTGATCTGATCTACACGCACTATCGGTCGCAGGGATTGGTTATTCTTTCGCTTTCGAGCGAGAATCCGTTGACTGTTGGGAGCTACATTGACGGCAAGGGGTATCATCCGCCAGTGCTTCTGGATGATGGCGGCAAGGTGGCGAAGCAGTTTCACGTAGATGGGCTGCCGCGATCGTTTGTGTTCGATCGCGATGGGAAGCTGGTTGCGGAGTCGATTGACATGCGCACGCAGCGGCAGTTTTTTGAGATGTTTGCGAAGGCAGGACTCAAACCCTCCTAGGCACGGACTCGTCTGCGAACTGCCTGCAGGACTCCCATCATCCCTGTACCCAACAGCACGAGGCCGCCCGGTTCGGGTGTCGGCGCGGCGATCTGTCCGCGAATCTCCCCACCCGGGAAGAGGGCATCATGAATGTTGACGTATGCTTGTCCTGAATTGAATCCAGCGATAAGGCCGGCCTCTGCGGCCGCCGCAGTCCCACCCTCTGCCGTTAGAAAGCCCGCCGTATATGTGGAGGTCAGGGTGAGGTCGAAGGTATTGGTATAGGTTCCGGATGTGGTAGACAAAAACGCTGTAAAAGGAACGGCTACGCTAGTGTTGCTGCCCAGGGGTGTGCAGCAATGGATGTGCGCCCCGGTTGGCGCGCTGAACAATCCCGAGTACGACTCAACAACGTTGAGTAGATTGCCATTGAGTGTTATGGTCGCAGAGCCGGTTGCGGCGCTTCCGTTGGCTGGAACCTCGTTCGACCCAGCGAGGATTGCGCTATAGATGATGGGCGTCGCACTGGCGGTAGACACGAATCCTAACGCAAGAAACAGTGAGTTGAGTATCAAATGCCTATTCTTCATGTTCTCTCCTTTTGGGTTTGGCTTTTGGAATTTAGATAGTGACACTCGGCGAGTTATACCGTCAATTGGGGCGAAGCGCATTGCTCCCTTTATTTTCAATATTTTGTTATTACTGAAAACTCTGTTCTTATTCTTGTGAACGGGAATACGCTCAGGGCCGGTTCGGCAGCGTGGCATAGCCAGTTCCCTCGATAAGTGGGCCAGATGGATGTGATGGAACGGCAGACAGCAGCGGGCGTTGAAAAACTGCAGATTGCGCGGCTGGGATGGATGGCGTTGATGTTGACGCCGGGCATGGGTCCGACGCGAATTGGACGAGCTATGGAGCGGCTCGGAGCGGAGCGCGTGTTCGAGGCTTCGCTGACCGAGCTTGAAGGAGCAGGGCTGCCAGCATCGTCCGCGCAGTTCGTCTTCGAAGGGCGCGCGTTCAAAGCTGCAGAGGATGAGGCGAAGCGGGTTGCGGAGGCGGGTGGGACTTTTCTGACGCGCGAGGATGCGGCTTATCCGGAGCGGCTGCTGGAGATTTACGATCCGCCTGCGGTGTTGTGGATTCGCGGAGATGCGACGCTGCTGGCGCGGCCGGGGATCGCGGTGGTGGGGACGCGGCAACCTTCGCCTTATGGCACTGGCATGGCGGAGATGTTGTCGCGCGATCTGGCGAACCGGCGGCTGGTGATCATCAGCGGAATGGCCCGCGGCGTCGATACGGCGGCGCACAAGGGAGCGCTCGATGCGGGGGGCAAGACGATTGCGGTGTGGGGCACAGGGATCGACGTCGTGTATCCGAAGGAGAACAAAAAGCTGGCGGAGCGGGTCGTGGATTCGGGCGGCGCGATTGTGAGTGAGTTTCCGCTGGGCACGTTTCCAGCGCCGCAGAACTTTCCATTACGCAACCGGATTCTGAGCGGCATGAGCGTCGGCGTGCTGGTGGTGGAGGCGGCGGAGTACTCCGGCACGCGCATTACGGCGCGCTGTGCGATGGAGCAGAATCGAGACGTGTATGCTGTGCCCGGGAACGTGACGAACAAAAATTCGTGGGGGCCTAACACGTTGATCAAGCAGGGCGCTAAGCTAACAGCGACCTGGGAAGATGTGTGGGAAGATCTGGCTTCCGAGATGAAGCATTCGCTGGAAGCGGAGATGGAGGCTGCGGGGCAGATTGAATCCAAAGCGGGCGGTAGCGCATCCCTATTTGGTAGCGGAGAGGTGAATGCCCTCTCGGAGTACGAGCGCACGGTGCTGGATCGACTGCGACGCGACGAGGCGACGCAGTTGGATGAATTGATTGAGGCGCTTGAGGGGCAACTGGGGTCCGCCGAAATATTTACAGCGTTGTTTGAATTGGAGTTGGGCGGCCGGGTGAAACAGATGCCCGGAAAGAAATATGTGCGGTGTTTCTAACAGCGCGTGAGGGGCTGACTCTATACTTTCTGCGTGAAACGGAATTGAAGTAGAGCAGTCTATGGGTGTAGATTCTCGACTGGCGCTGGTGATTTTCCAGAGAGCGGTACGTTCGCATGTTTCGCGGTTCCGTGTTAGGTTCGCATTTGAATGACGGAAGGCGAGGTTTGTCTTCCAGTAATCGGGTCTTGAAGTTTGAAGGGAACGAATGGCAAAGTCACTTGTGATCGTGGAGTCGCCTGCAAAGGCAAAGACGATCAATAAATATCTCGGCGATAAATACCGGGTGGAGGCCTCGATTGGCCACATCATGGATCTGCCGAAGAACGATATTGGCGTGGAGCTGGTGAACCGGACATTTGAGCCGACGCTAATTGTGTCCCCGGGCAAAGAGAAGGTCGTCGCCATGCTGAAGAAGCTGGCGGCGACGGCGGATTATGTGTACCTGGCGCCTGACCCGGACCGCGAGGGCGAAGCGATTGCGGCTCATCTTGCAATGCAACTGTTGCCGATGATGAAGGACAAGTCCAAGCTGCGACGCGTGACCTTCAACGAAATTACGCAGAAGGCGGTGAAGGCTGCCTTCGAACATGCACGCGACATTGATGAGAATTTGGTGGATGCGCAGCAGACGCGGCGTGTGCTTGACCGCCTCGTGGGATATCAGATCTCTCCGCTGCTGTGGGATAAGGTTCGCCGGGGCCTGAGCGCAGGGCGTGTGCAGACCGTGGCGTTGCGGCTGATTGTGGAACGCGAGCAGGAGATCAACGAGTTCAAGCCGGTGGAGTACTGGACGGTTGACGCAGAGCTCGATGCAGGGAAGAACCGCCAGAGTTTTTTCGCGAAGCTGGTCGGCGTGAACGGCGAGCCGCTGCGGGTTGCGAACGGCACCGACAAAGACGGCAAGGAAGTCTTTCTTGCGAACGCGTTGCGGGACAAAGAGGCGACCGACGAGGTTGTCGCGCAATTGGAGCGGGCGAAGTGGCGTGTGCGTTCAGTTGAGAAGAAAGAGCGCAGGCGGAATCCTTCGGCTCCCTACACGACGAGCAAGCTGCAGCAGGATGCCTCGAGCCGGCTGGGATTCAACGTACGGCGCACCATGGGAGTGGCGCAGCGTTTGTACGAAGGCGTGGAGATTGGGCAAGAAGGAACGGTTGGCCTCATCACGTATATGAGAACCGACTCGACGCGTGTGAGCCCGGATGCGGTCATCGAGGCGCGGGAGTACATCGGCAAACTAGGCAGTGCATATCTGCCGGCGAAGGCGATCGAGTACAAGGGCAAGAAGGATGCGCAGGACGCGCATGAGGCGATTCGTCCGACCAGCGTGGCATTTACTCCAGAGTCGATTCAACGGTACTTAAGCGATGAGCAGTTCCGGCTGTATCGGCTGATCTGGCAGAGATTTGTTTCGAGTCAGATGACCCAGGCGGTGTTTGATCAGACGACGGTGGACATCGAAGCGAAAGCGGACCACTCGTATGATTTCCGGGTGACGGGCAGCGTGCTGAAGTTTGACGGCTTCCTGAAGTTTGAGGAAGCGGACAAGAAGGCGCGCGAGTCCGCGAAGAAGGAAGCGACCCAGGCCGAGGCTGCGCAGGACAGGAAGCTTGCAGGAGAAGCTGTCGAAGGAGGCGCTGCGGAGGAGGATGGCGAGTCGGAACGCAGACTGCCGGAGTTGACCGACGGCGAGGCATTGCGGCTGGAGAAGCTGGCGCCGGAACAGAAATTTACTCAGCCGCCGCCACGCTACAACGAAGCGAGCCTGGTGAAGGTGTTGGAAGAGCGGGGAATCGGGCGGCCTTCAACCTACGCGTCCATCATTAATACAATTCAGGACCGCGACTATGTGAAGAAGATCCAGGCGAAGTTTGTGCCGACTGAGATTGGCATCGTCGTGACTGGTCTGCTGGTGAAGAACTTCCCGTACATCTTCAACACGGACTATACGGCCAAGCTGGAGAGCGAACTGGACGCGGTGGAAGAAGGCCAGGAGCGCTGGACCGATCTGCTGAATGGCTTCTACGATCACTTTGAGGAAGAACTGGTGGTCGCCGGGAAGAACATGGAAGACATCAAGCGCATGGAGCAGGCCACGAAGGAGACCTGCGACAAGTGCGGCAGCGCGCTGGTTCTGAAGTGGGGCAAGTTCGGCAGCTTCTATTCGTGTTCGAACTTCACCAAGCTGAAGCCGATTACGGTGGCTGCGGGACCGTGGAAGAAGGATTCGAAGGCGGTGGTGAAGAAGATCACCAAGGGCTTAAGCTTCCCGATGACGGTGAAGGCGATGATCGAGGACGTGACGGAATTCTCGCAGGACGTTGCTGACACGAAAGAGATGGTCGCGGCGATCGAGCTGGCGCAGCGCGCGGGTAAGAAGGTGACGGTCGAGCAGGTGAGCTGCGACTTTACCAAAGAGAACTTTGCGGCGAAGCCGGACTTGAGCGCTCCGGGCGCGGACGATGTTCCGGAAAAGGAGTTCTGCGACAACTGCGGCAAGGAGATGGTGCTGAAGAATGGGCCGTGGGGTCCGTTCATGAGCTGCCCGGACTATTCGGCCGACCCGCCGTGCAAAACGATTCGCAAGCTGACGCAGAAAGTGCAGCAGAAGCCGCCGGTGCAGTTGGACGAGGCGTGTCCGAAGTGCGGCAAGCCTTTGCTGCAGCGCGACGGCCAGTACGGCGAGTTCATCGCGTGCAGCGGCTATCCGAAGTGCAAGTATGTGAAACAGGAGCTGCTGGAGGTGCCGTGCCCGAAGGACGGCGGCGACATCGCGGTGCGGAAGACCAAGCGGGGCGATACGTTCTACGGGTGCGTGAATTACCCGAAGTGCGACTTCGCGAGCAATCTGAAGCTGGTGAACCAGACTTGTCCGAAGTGTGACAGCGCCTACCTGCTGGAGGTGGCGAACAAGGAAGGGACGTTCCTGGTGTGCCCGAACAACCGCGAGGCTCTGCCCAAACGGCGTCCCAGGAAGGGTGCGAAGGTCGAAGCGCCAACGACTCCGGAGTGCAGCTATCAGAAAAAGGTGGGTCCGCCGAAGTCAGTGGAGGTTCCAGTGCTCGAGCTGCCCGATCCGGAGAAGACTCGACCATTGGTTCAGAGCGTCGCGTAATTCAGGAAAGAGGACTAATTTGGCAACGACGGCAGATGCAGAAGTAGTGATGCGGCTTTACGAACTACGACGCGAGGAGACACTGCGTAGGGCGCGCCGGTTTATGGTTTTCGAATTTCAGCCTAAGACGCTGGAGGAGCTGCGCTCGGTTTCGCGGGATGTGAAGGCCCAGAAGAATGTCTATTGGCGCCAGACGCTGAGTTATTGGGAGATGGCAGCCTCATTTGTGCTGAAGGGCGCGGTGGACGCCGATCTTTTTCTGGATTCGAATGGCGAGGGGATCTTGCTGTACGCTAAGTTCCACCATTTTCATGCCGAGACGGAAAAGGAGTCCGGCAACCTGTTTATGCGTCACACGGCGGCACTGATTGCCAAGTATCCAACTGCCCAGGCGCTTCACGAGTCGTTTCTGAAGACCTTCGGGCCGGGAAAAGCTGCCAGCTGACCTCAGGTCCCGTTGACGAAGTAGCTCATATTACAGTACATACCCCTCTTGGAAGAACCGTATTGAGGGCGGCGCGGCGGTGTGCGCTTCCCTTTAATGACCCATTTCTGCTACAGTTATAAAGTGGCGTTTGGGTCTTCGGCGTTTCTGCCATGCCCATAGGGCGTTTGGCGCGTAACTCATTGAAAGAACTGGGATTTATATGGCTAAGGCAATCTGGAATGGTCAGACTCTCGCTGAGAGCGAGAAGGTCGAAACGGTTGAGGGAAACGTCTATTTTCCTGACGAGTCGGTAAAGCGGGAGTTCTTCAAGGCGAGTTCAACGACCTCTAACTGCACCTGGAAGGGGCAGGCCCGGTATTACACCCTGGTGGTTGATGGCCAGGAGAATCCCGACGCGGCGTGGTATTACCCCGATCCTAAGCCTGCAGCTCGTAACGTGAAGCATCACGTGGCTTTCTGGCGCGGAGTGGAAGTCACCACCTCTGAAGCGAAATAGCCCCTCAATAGGCCTGTGCTCGATCGACCGGCAGGCGAACCTGGAAGCAGGTTGAGCCGGCTTTCGATTCCACTGAGACGCTTCCATTGTGCTTGGTTACGATTCGGTTGACGGAATCCAGACCGAGTCCGAGACCCTGGCCGACCGGCTTGGTCGTAAAAAACGGCTCGAAGATGCGCGAAGCGATCTCGGGCGGAATTCCCGGACCATCATTCCTTATTTCCACGGAGACCATCTCGCCCAGCGAGCCGGTTTTCATACTCAGAGTGCCGTCGTCGTGCATTGCGTCCAGAGCGTTGGCGATCAGCTCCGTCCAGACCTGATTCAGCTCACTGCCGTAGGCGCTGATCAGCGGCAGATCGGGGTCGTAGTGGCGCTCCACCAGGACGTGCTCCAGACGCGAGTTGAACATAGTGAGGGTGGTGTCGAGCGACTGGGCGAGGTCAACCTCCTGTATGGGCGCCTGGTCCATGTAGGAATAGTCCTTGATGGCCGAGATGAAGTCGAAAATGCGGACGGTGGAGTTGACGACGGTTTCGGCCATGCGTTCGACGCGGATCGAGCTCGAGAATGCGGTGGCGGAGACGGCCAGGGCCTCTGGCGAGAGGATAGAAGCGAGTTCCTCCAGGTGGGCGATGGTCATAGGCGACTCGGCAATGGCGGAGGCGATGACCCAGGGTTCGGCGACGCCGTGTTCTTCCAGCCATTTGCGGAAGATATCTTCGCGGTCGCTGAGGTCAAGCGGATTGTCCGGTATGATTGCGCGGCTGTTGTATCCGGCCATCTTTTCCCGGGTTTTCGCGGCCCATTGCTGATAGAGAGCAAACTGGCCTGTCTCGGCGAGGGTAGCGCCTAGCTGCTGCTTCTGGTCGCCGAAGCGGCGGAGTTCCCCGAACAGGCTGGCGGCGGAGCGTTGGGCCGCCGAGGCTGGATTGTTGAGTTCGTGGGCGAGATTGGCCGCCAGTTTTCCGAGTGCGGTGAGCTTTTCCGCCTGCAGCTCGATGCGGGTCACCTCGCGTACCCGGTTGAGCAGGACGGAGACGCAGCGCTGGGCCATTGAAGGGATGGCGGCGAGCATCTCAGGGAACCGCTCCTTGAGGATGTCGAGCATCCAAACCTCGCCGACGGTATAGCCGGAGCCGCCATAGCCTTTCATCCGGGAGAAGGGCAATATGCCGGACATCTGGCCCATGCGGGCGACGAAGAAGGACACGTTCCCGCTTTGGGCGCGGCGGATGTGCACTTCGCCGCGCAGCATAATGTTCATGCCGATGGGCGCGTTGCCTTCGTGGAAGAGCTGGAGGCCGGGACCAAGTTTGCGCTCGATGCCATGGGTAGCGAGCCAAAGGTAGTCCTGATCCGACAGGCCTTCCAGGGCGGGAATCTCGCGCAGGGCGGCGGCGATTTCTTCGGGCGGAGTGCGTTGTTCAGGGGGGAGCATCCCCAGCTCGAGATCGAGTTCGGAAGAGGTCTGCATGGGACGAGTCTACCCTGCCGGACACGACCAAGGGAGTGTGTGAAACTCCTTTTTCGCGGAGGCTGCATATTCGCCCTGCTTTGTGGACGGGGTGGTTACTGGCGGGGCGGCAGCGAGTCGAGGCTGGCGGTGAGCTCGTGGATGGCAACGGGGACGGCCGAGCGAATCTGTTGCGTGCCCTTCTCGTCGATCAGGAGGACAAGGAAGTCGCCGGGCTGGACGTGGAACTTGGTGCGGGCCTCGGCCTGTTCCCGGGCAGTTCCAAGCGGCAGGTTCTCGAAACTGAACTTCTCTTCGCCGTATTTCGACGCTGTGGAGATGGCGACGAAGACTGTGTTGCGGGCGGAGAGTTCGAAGCTATGGCGTTGGATCAACTCCAACTGCATCTTGAAGTTGGGGCTATTGGCGTCGGGAGCGAAGACAAGCAGCAGACGCGAGTTCGTCTGCAGTTGAGCCAAGGACGAGACTGGCTCCTGTGCAGCGCAGGTGCCGAGCAGAACCAGGAAGATCAGGGGCAGTTTCTTGAGCATCGGAAGTACTCCAAGGTGAAACTGGGGGCCTACCCGATAAGCGTTGAAGGGATACCGCTTTCGGGCTATGTGTGTGTATTGTGTGAAAATAACACACATAGGCGTGTTCCGATCCCGCAAATTAGGGTCTGGCAAGCCAATCTTTGGTAACGGATAACTGATTATTTTACATATAGATAACATGTCATGTGTGCCGTATGTCACGTATCAAGCGTGATGCCATTGCGGCCATTCGCAGACGTATCTGCTGATTTTGAAGCGGGTTGCACCTAAAACGCCCCAAATGCCCGGGTAGGACATTCCACGGGCATTTTGGGTTGGTTTTGGGTAAGTTACCTGGGTCAAGCCTTCTGGACGGCTCCATTGACGACTTTGACGGGGTCGAGGAAGGGCATGGCGGCGCGCAGTTCGGCGCCGACCTTTTCGATCTGGTGTTCGCGGTCTTGTTTGCGGAATTTCTCGAACTCCTTGCGGCCGCTGTTCTGGTCGGCGATGAAGCGCTCGGCAAAAGCGCCGCTCTGGATGTCGTTGAGGACTTCCTTCATGGCTTGCTTGACTGCTGGTGTGACGATGCGCGGGCCGGAGACGTAGTCGCCCCACTCTGCGGTGTCTGAGATGGAGTAGCGCATGTATTCGAGGCCGCCGCGGTACATCAGGTCGACGATCAGCTTGAGCTCGTGGAGGACTTCGAAGTAGGCGAGTTCGGGCTGGTAGCCGGCTTCGACCAGGGTTTCGAAGCCTGCCTTGACCAGGGCGGAGGTCCCACCACAGAGAACGGCCTGCTCGCCGAAGAGATCGGTTTCGGTCTCCTCGGTAAAGGTGGTCTGGAGGACGCCGGCGCGTGTGGTGCCGATGCCTTTGGCGTAGCTCAAGGCAAGCGCAAGGGCGGTGCCGCTGGCATCCTGCTCGACCGCGACGAGGGCTGGTGTGCCGCCGCCTTCGGTGAATACCTCGCGAACGCGGTGGCCGGGCGCCTTGGGCGCAACCATCGAAACATCCACGCCGGCGGGCGGGGCGATGGTGCGGAAGCGGATGTTGAAGCCGTGGGCGAACATGAGGGTGCAATTGGGCTTCATGTTGGGCTCGATCTCGGCGTGGTAGACCTTGGCGGCAGTCTGATCGGGGGTGAGGTTCATGATGACGTCGGCCCATTTGCTGACTTCGGCGACGGTGCCGACGACCAGGCCAGCCTTGCGGGCGCGGTCGGCATTGGCGGATTCGGGGCGGAGGCCGACGCGGACGTCGACTCCGGAGTCCTTGAGGTTAAGGGCGTGGGCGTGGCCCTGGGAGCCGTAGCCGATGATGGCGACCTTCTTGGCCTGGATGAGGGAGAGGTCAGCGTCTGCGTCGTGGTAAGTCTTTGCCATGATGTTGTTTTCTTCTCTCTTTCGGTTGTTGTTTCAAGTTTACTCGTGTTCGCAGCGATGCTGGATCACTCCGAGGATGCTGGTTTGAAGATTCTGCATAACGGCATCGGTCCACAGGCTAGCGTAGCCGTTGAAGTCGGTGGTGAGGCGCTGGTGGCTGGTGAGGTGGAGGACGATGTCGCCGTTGGACAACGGCTCGATGCTGTATTCGCCATCGAGGACGTCAAAGTAGTGGCCACCGATGGTGACGTGCTCATCGAGGGTGGTGGCTGGAATGTGGGCGGTGTCGGCTTTAATGGTGAACGCAAGGCGGCGATCCGGCACCCAGGCGGTGACGGTTTCGATGAAGAGCAGGCCGCGCTCGAAGCTGGCGTGGCGGACCCCACCCACGCCCTCATAGGATAGGGTCGCTTCGATGGGGCGAGGGAAGCCAATGCGGTGGGTCCAGGTGGGGCGGAGTTCGGTGGGAGAGATGGAGGGAACGCGCTCGATATTCTGCCAGACGGTTTGCGGCGTGGCATGGATGCGGATTTCGCTGGAGACGGTACGGGTCTGGAG
>JALYIG010000228.1 GCA_030775885.1 Acidobacteriota bacterium
ACCTGGGCAGCCGTCGGGCCATCGCCAGGATAACCCCCAGCCTCATCCTCGCGCGCCTTGATTAGCTCAGCATACCTGAATACGTACTGGAACAGGCTTTCCCCTGAATCGGACATATCGGATTATAAGATCAACAGGATCCGAGCAACCTCCCGCCACCGACCCAGGCCTTGCTTTGCCTGTGAGAGGATGGACGGCATGACCGAGACTCAGATCTACATCACATGGGGACTGCTCTGCCTGATCCTACTTGCAGTCGGGTCAGTTGCCAGGGCTGTCGAGCTCTTACGGCGAGAAGTGGAAGAGTTCCGGCAATACATGATGGGCGAGAAGATAGATTCAAATTGAGCCATTGGGACTTGCGCATTCACTGAGACATGTTTCCGGTGAAGAAGATGCAGAAAACCAGAAAGCCCGCAACGATCGAGCATTGTGCGAGCCAAGCGATGCGGACTGAAGACGCTTCGATGCGATGCCAAGACTTCAGATGTTGTTCCCCTTCTTTCATCCGTACCTCGAACTGCTGTTCCGGATCAGATAAGACGGTCTGCAATAGCCTGATAGGGTGCTGCATCGCATAATAGTTGCGAAGGCGATGCTTATATTCCATCGATAGAACTGCCAACCAATTGGAAGTCAGAGCGAATACGATTCCGCCGACAAAGAGACCCCACGCAATCGAGATCAGGTGGTGATAGTGGACTGGGTGCGAGCTGGCTTTGATGGTCGATATGCCGCTGAAAGATAATGCTAGGCTCGCTCCGGTCACCACTACTAGTTTCTCCAGATTGTTTATCCTCATCTGAATGTGAGTGTCGTTTGCGTTATTGTTGTCGGTGTCCGCTGCTTTCAGCTTTTCGGAGGCCTCGTGGATCAAGTCTTGATCCCTGGCAAGCCTTTTCTTCAGTTCGTCGTACTTCGTCTTGGTTAGATCACGGTCCAGATTCTCTTGCTCGCGAGGGGTAGCGTCAGACATTAAGTCCCTTCTGTTTGCCAATCCACTGATCAACTCCTCTTTAGCTTCGCATACTGCTCCGGAGTCAGCTTTAGCCAGACGGCACCGCGGCCCCTCTCTATCCCTTGGTCGATAGCCTGGCGGCCAGCGAGGGTGAAGTCGGCTCCTCCGTGTCTGGCAAGGTCCAAGATCTTGACCTCATCCTGAAATGTGAAGCGCCGGGGCAGGGGAGTCTTCAGATCCTCTTCCATGAACGATACGTGCCATCCACCCTTTGCCTGCATGAAGTGCATGTAGACGCGATGCCGCGGCGCACAGCGCGCGCAATAGCGTTCACCTGACTTCTGGTTGGGCAGAGGAGGGAGCGGATTCTTGCAAGCGCAGCAGATCTTACCGGACAGCCTCATACGTGACGTCGATGCCCGCTCCCCGCCCATAGGCGAATGATAGGCGAAACTGCTGTGGAATCATAGTAGGAAGAGAACGGACAGTCGATGCTGGTCTGAACCTATGTATCAGAAATCACTGTCAGGTGGCGATCAAGGTGGGATGATTCCGAATGAAGTATGCCCGGATGGTTGTACAGGGCTGGAGATGATGAACTGATGCGTAACTCATTTGCTGCCGCTGTTGCAGTCTGTCTCGTTGTTTTCTGCTGCGGATGCCAACGATTTCAGCCGATTAGCGACAATGTCGATATGCGCTTTGACAACAAGACCAACAATAACTGCTGGGTAGGGGGACCTGGCCAGCGGTATTGGACACATCACGACCAAATGTTAGAGATCACCAGAACATACACGCTGGTCAAGACAGTCGATCCTCCCCACATTCCGACGTGTGCCAGTTTGAAGGATGGACCCACCGTCATGGCTGACTCTATTTACGTGGACATCAAAGAGAATTAGAAGAAAACGGTCTCGGTCTCCCGAGATCCGTTGTAGGAGTGGATCTTTGCCATGGGGAACCTCTCCTGACGAGTATGCCACAGACGGTGCTCAAACAGTGACACCCGGAAATCATGGTTACAATTGTGGTTACAGTCAAGGAAAAGAGCCAACCGTTTCGGGTTGGCTCTGGAGTGTAAATCCTTTATTATCAATTTGGTGCGGAGGAGGGGACTTGAACCCCTATGCCTTGCGGCGCTAGCACCTCAAGCTAGTGCGTCTGCCAATTTCGCCACCTCCGCATGGAGCCTGACACACGTCCAGTGCGGCAGGAGCGACCCGAAATCCGAACCTTAGTATACCATCGCGTCCACCCTGGGTTACGCGTTGCACGAACCACTGCACTCCCCTACACTGAGGACTGTCCCGGAAACGAACGGGCGGTTAGCTCAGCTGGTTAGAGCGCCTGCTTTACACGCAGGATGTCGGGGGTTCGAATCCCTCACTGCCCACCAATTCCTCTCAAGTAGTTCCATGATGTTGCGATTTTCGTGTGCGCTTGTCAATGGGTGGATTTATGGTGACAGAACTGACCCATCGAACACCCTCGCGGTCTTCCGCTTCGCTTCCGCCCAGACGTGGGAACTGATTGCGAGATGCTCGACATACCTTGCCGTAGAGGCCGCACTTCGTCCATTGCCTGCGCGATCCCACACGCGGCGGGTGGCGAATTGATTTGGCTATCGAAGCCAACCACTAATATCCGAATACGCCTGAGTTGATATGCTGGTCTTTATATGCGCACAAGGTCGCTCATCGTCAGCCTCGCTGTCGGGGCATTTCTACCGTTCGTCACGGGATACGCTCAAGAGGCAAAGGTGCAGCGCCCCCACAACGTCATTCTTTTTGTTGCAGATGGACTGAGGCGGGGGTCAGTCAACGAGACGGACACCCCAACACTCTTGAAGCTCCGAAAACTTGGTGTGGATTTCCGAAATAGCCACTCAGTTTTTCCGACTTTTACTACTGCAAATGCTTCGGTAATTGCCACCGGACATGGACTTGGCGACACCGGCGACTACAGCAACACCATCTACCCCGGAGTGTGGCTGACGAAGGCTGATGTCCCCGAAGCCAGCGGCTACCTCGTACCGTTTCTTGAGAACGACGAAGTACTCACGAATATGAACGATACATTCTCTGGAAACTACCTGGGCGAACGGACTTTGCTCGGGATCGCGCGCGACAAGGGCTTCAACGTTGCGTCGGTAGGGAAACTTGGTCCGACCGCGATTCAAGCAGCCGACACGATTGGCTGGAACGAAATTGGGCTTTTGAGCGCCCATGGTGCAGTCATCATCGACGACACTACAGGACAGTCGGCCGGATTTCCTTTGCCGGTGGCGATTGCCGAAGCAATCACGAAGGCCGGACTTGCAACCGATGCACCACTCCGAACGAATGGATTTTCCGAGGCTTCCTCCTGGAACAATGGATTTGCAGGCGATGCGACAACATCGGGGACGTTGGCATCCAACAAATTGCAACAAAAATGGTTTGCTGACGTGACGACAGAAGCAATTCTGCCTCTATTCGCTGCCGAGGACAAGCCCTTCGTGCTGGTCTTTTGGTCCCGCGACCCGGATGGCACCCAACATAACCAGGGAGACAGTCTGCAGCATGTTGCCCCAGGCATCAATGGCGATACAGCGAGACTAGGACTTCGGAACGCCGATCAGAGTCTGAAACAATTGGTAGATTGGCTCGACGCGCACCCTGCGTTGAAAGCGACTACCGACGTGTTGGTGACATCTGATCATGGCTTTGCAACAATAAGCCGGCGCGAAATTGCGAGTGATGGCACTCAGAGTTCTGAGCCCTCTGCAGCGCTGACCTATGAATTAAGCGGAAAGGAGAAGCCGCAACCGCCCGAGACTCTCCCCACCGGATTTCTTGCAATCGATCTCGCAATCTTCAACCACATGCGCCTCTTCGATGCGTCGGTACGCTCGACCTCAGGCCCTTCAGTCTTCGCGGAACTCAGACTCGGCGGAGAAAAATCGCAACACCCGTCAACCGGAAGCGCCTTGTTGGGAGATCCTGTCAAGGCCGTAGATGGGTCAGATGCAAAGGTAATTGTGGCATCGAATGGTGGATCCGACTTACTCTACGTACCCAGCGGCGACCCTAAAGTTGTGCAAGCGATGCTGGATACCCTGACGCAGCTTGACTATGTTGGCGGTTTGTTCGTGGATGATGGCTTTTGTAAGCAGCCTACCGACTGCGCGGGCGCATTACCGCTCAGCCGGATCGGCATGGAAGGTGCGAGCCATGTTCCGCGGCCAGCCATTGTTGTGACTTACAAGGTATTTAATCAAGTCAAAGGTGATCTCCAAAGCGCTGTTCAGGTTTCTGATACGACGTTGCAGGAAGGCCAGGGCATGCATGGAGGTTTTGGCCGGGATCAGAC
>JALYIG010000229.1 GCA_030775885.1 Acidobacteriota bacterium
CGGGAGGAGAACGCGCCGCAGCCATGTACTCACTTCTCGGCACAGCCAAGCTCAACGGCCTCGACCCCGAGATCTATCTCCACCACGTCCTCGAACGCATCGCCGACCACCCGATCAGCAGGATCAACGACCTGCTGCCTTGGAACCTCGCCCTGTCCACCCAGACCGTACCCTCATAGCTTATGTGCCCACACAAAGTTATGTGGATACATAACTCTGACACCCACCCATAACAACGGCCAAGACCACACGCTTACCCACCACCAGCGCCTCGCCGAAGTCCGCCTGCGCTTCGCCCGGCGCATGCGTCAGAGGAATGAACATCTCCCGGCTATGCAACTCCGCAGACGGCACGTAGTCCTTCACTATGGTGTAGCCGCCCGTGAACTGATGCTCTTCCTTAATCCGATCGAAGATCCGCTTGGCCGTGTGCCGCTGCTTCGCCGGTCTCTGCTTGTCATCTTCCAGAATGGCTTCAATCACACCCAGCCACGGCCCGAGCTTGGGCCGCTTGATCGGCTGCTGCCGCTGGTAGCCCGGCGGCACCGCGTACTGCAGCATATTCCGTACTGTCTCTCGCGACAGACCAAAATCCCTGGCTACCGCTCGCTGACTCCGGTCGTCAACACGAACCGCACGCCGTACACGCCCGTATATCTCCACTTGGAACATCCCTCCGGTGTTCCATGAACCATGCCACCAACGCAATGGCTCACGAAACCAAGATCCGACGGCGGACTACTTTTACTCCGCCGCAGAGCACCGCTTACGCGGCGCACTTTGGCCTAGTTTTGCACCGGCGCGCATAACATCCCGCATCCATTGGTGGAGAGACAGAGATCAATACTTTCCCGAGTTATTCCGTGGCACAAGATGCCTTGCGAGGCTCAAGCGACTTGTGTTGTCGGTCAGTGATATCTTGAAGGATCCGAATTTCCCCGCCCGTTCGATGATCGACCGAGTGATCTCTTCGGACGCACAGTCTTCGGATCCGTCAGCGATCAAGATATCTGGACTTCTCCCATTTCGCTGAAGATTTGCCTGCAAACTATTAAGAGAACGTTCTAGAGCATGAGGCCTACCACAGGTCGGGATCACGACAACATCAACCGGAGAGATCGTTCGCACGCTTTTCGTAGTAGGCATCATAGATGTCCGAGTTGATTTCGAGCGAATGTTGCCAGTGAGATGTTTCTTCCGCAGGCGATTTACTCCATTCCAATCGATTGCCCCTGAGTAAGTCTTATTAGTTTCACCACGCCCGCAACGGTAGGATCGAAGAAAAGGTCAGCGAAATCCAGTTCCACGCCCAGCGAAGACCTAACACGATTCAATATCAGCAAGATGTCCATTGAGTCGCCGCCAAGCATGAAGAAGTTGTCCAGACGTCCCACTGGGCTCAATCGAAGGACCTCGGACCAAATCTCCGCCAAGGAGATCTCTAGCTCATCTGTAGGTGCTAAATACTCGTTCTCAAGATTTGGCCTACCTTTTCGTTTGGTTTGAAGTTCCTTGAGAATCTCAGCGGGCGTTATCGGATTGTTGTTCATTGCTTTCTGCCTCATGGGGGGATGGTTGAAGTGTTCGGGAAGGGGTTGTCTTGTCTGCCGATATTCGATAGGCGAATTCGTTGTCCGGATGCTTTACTTCACCCCAATACGTCACTAGAAACCTGCGGACCGGTTCATTGTTGTCCGTAGGGACATAGGAGAAGATAACTCGTTCGATCCCACGGCGATCGGCAATTGCCCTGATATGGTCATTCAATCGCTCCTCTATTCCGCGGCCCAATACCCTGCAGCTTAAGAACAGCTCCCCGACGCAAAGGTCGGATGAATTATCCTTGTAAAGGAGCACCCCGACCAATCCGTAGTCGCCAAAGCGATCTGCCGCACATATGGTTTCGCAACTGTTCTTATAGGTCTCCTTCCAAAGATCTCTTTCTGAGAACCGATTGCCGGTCAGATTAAATTGATTTACCCGTTGGGTTATCTGGGCGGCCCTCCGGAGATCTTTTTCATCTAAGAAACTGAATGTGACAACCAGTGCCAGATCGGCCACGAACTCCGAGGGTGATTTTATTGCAAATTCGGCTCTCTTCGCGTCAAGGCTATCTCTATAGTAGCTGGCACGAACGGAATCGGTATGAGTGCTGGAGCTGACGTCAAAATCCCACAGGCCTTCCAGGAATGGTCCCCAACCTTCAGCCGCGCAAGGCATTTGCACTGTGCACACCTCGGGGAGCGCGGACCGCATCGCTTCGCATTCAAACGCGTCATCATCAATAAAAATAAAAGAATCAAGTTTAAGTTTGGTTGTGAGAGATAACAGCTCGATATTTTTGTGTTTCGGATCCCAATTGATAATTGATTTAGTGATATGTTCCAGTTGTAGGATCATATTTGGGTTTTCCGCAAAGACGCGCATTACCTCCTGCGTATTGTTCTTGCTGCAAAGACAAATAAGCTTACCGCCTTTATGCTGCTGCAGCAGAGCTCTCTGAAGTGCGATGCAATTTTCATCGACATGAACTCCAAGAGGTCCTAACTCACCGCAGGCCCCTACCCACAATGTGTTGTCACAATCAACGGCGATCACCTTTTTGGGTCTTGACCAAAGCGCATGGGCGGTCCTTGCGACAATTGAGCCAAGTATGGCGAAGTATAGCGGACTGTACAACATATCCTCTTGACGGAAATCGCTCGCAAACGTACGAGGATCGTAAGAAGGATATTTCTGAAGCTGATCGGCAGCCGACCAAAATTTGGCCCGCGGAATAGTTTGAAGCTCAACCCGTAGTTCGTTTTCGACAATCTCAGAGTTGTAGGTGGCGTTCGGATCAGGGCAGCTTATTACAAGGAGTTCAGGAGCTTCGATAGTGCAAAAAGTGTTGTGGAGCGCCAAACTCAATATCTGTACGTTTGTCTGCGTCGAAGTATTTCTCACTGAATCTTCAATATTCAATCGCCTTAATCGAAGGAGTATAACGACCATATCAGTTTCGAGGATCGTAGAATTGACTTCGAAGAGCTGGTGGACGACTGGACCATATTGCGCGAACCGGAGATCCAGAGATATGCCAAGTCGGCCAAATAGAAGTTCTAAAGGGTCTCGCATCTCTAGTGCGAGAAAATCGGCCAAGACCTGAATCCTGCGTGGCTTCATTTTCCCTCCTTTACTAGTTGCCTACCGCTGTGAACGGCTAGTGTCTTGAACCATCTTCATCTGTGGCTATCGATGACTGTCGAGCGGCCTGTGGTTGACCAATAAATGGCGAGCGCCAAGCCCAACCGCGCTGTGTACGTGCAGATAACCAAAGGTCGCATGTGCTTCGCGCCTTTTGTACTGAATCGAGTGTTCTGCGTTTGCCCGGGTCATTGATGACACATCGTTCGATCCTAACCAACTCGGCCGGGTCCCGCCCGGCGAGTACAGCACCGAACTGATCGGTTTTGCCTGTGTAGATATTCGATGCTGAGTATCGCAGTTACCGGATGTAGACGCGCCACTTTCGTTGCCTCCTTGGAAAGGGGGAATGCGATGTCGAGACTTCCTCTAGATCTGCTCATCCTAATCTATCTCCATATTATTTCTCAACATTTATGGAACTGCCCCGTCATTATATAAGGTCGTTTCTTTGCGTTCGCAACACTCATGTCAGGATTCATTATCGTTCAGCGAATGGTCTAAAACGAGAAAGAGTGAGTTCGGTAATGAGGTGGAATTGTTCGACGAGCCAAATGCTATCAGATAGGGGTTCCTTCGACCTACCGCGTCGAGAAAGCAAGCCCAAACGCATGATTCGTTTTGTCCTGTGCGACGAACTGAACTTCGATTGCATGATCGACATTGCGAAGCGATGCGGGCTAATCGGGTCCGATACAGATTTGAGAGGATTGGGTAGTTGGTACAAATCTCGCTCATAAAATACGATTTGATGCAGGTTGCATATCGACGAATTCAAACAGGTTCACTACTTAAGATTGCAGAAGCCAGCGACAGGAAAAAGTCAAGCACAAGCGCAGAGTTGCAGGGTAGTATATGGATGTCGAGAACTAATGTGAATAAGGAAGTTTCGGTAATGCACGGATTGACTGAACATGTCAATCTAGCCGAATTCGACCGTGAACGAGTTTTATTGGCTTCCAGCCCTATTTATCTGAGCCGGCGATAACATGTCCTCGTAGCCAGGCGGTCCGAGGGATTTTTATTCCGAAGGCGATTATTGGTGCCAGATCCTGCTGATTCAGCATTGCCCTATATTCGAAGAGATGAATTCCCAATCTATCCAATTATTCGATTCACCGGAATTTGTTGATTCGATTGTCAATTCATGTTGCGGCTCTCAATTCGGCGCGGGAACTGACCCGGGACTTCCGATACGCAGAGCACGCCGCAAACACCTTATTGCGTGGTTCGCAGATGAGCAAACATCCATGAATCCCACCTTGACTTACGGTCAGGCGATCCATGGTCGCGTTACTGGACGCGGAATTGGAATAGTTGACACAATCCACGGCGGGCTCAGCCGGTCGATGCAACACTGGCTTGCAGTTTACTCGCCGGCGTTTGAAAGCCCAAGGTCTCTCGAGGGCGTTGATTGAGACGCAGGGCGATCTTGTTGAGATGGGCTTGAGAGTAGACGGACAAGTCCGTTTTCTTAGGGAAGTATTGTCTTAGTAGTCCGTTGGTATTTTCATTGGTGCCGCGTTGCCAGGGGCTCTGCGGATCACGAATTAGACTTTCACATTTGTGTCTATTGTGAAGCTATTGTGTTTTGCCATCTCGTGTCCCCGGTCCCAGGTCAACGAGCGCCGCAGAGTCGCAGGGAGTTTAAGCACGTGCTTGCTCAGCGCGGCGACGACTGTCGTAGTGTCCTTACTGGGCACTTTGATAAGCATGACGAAACGCGACTGTCGTTCCACCAGGGTTGCGATATGAGTGTTCTTGCTGCCTGCAAGCAGGTAGCCTTCCCAGTGACCGGGAACAGCGCGGTCTTCAACTTCCGCGGGTCATTCGCTAATCGAGATGGCATCGACGATCTGACCGTGGGACTTCCCGCCAGCACGAGCGTGCCGTGAACGACGTATCAATCGCTTGGATCTGAGGTGCTGAACCAGCTCTTTTTTCAGCACTCCACGGGCTTGGATGAATAAGCTGCGGTAGATGGTTTCGTGGGACACACGCATGCTCTCGTTGCTGGGATAGTGTACTTTCAGCCATTTCGAAATCTGTTCCGGCGACCAGTCCAGGATCAGTTTACTGGCGACGATGGTCCGCAGTTCCTCGTGGTTGGCAAGCAGGCATACCTTGGGTCGCAGAGCCGACTCCCATGCCTGACGGTCGGCCTCACTGGCTCGATAGAGTGAACGCCCGCCATGACGCGCCACCTCCCGGCTCACGGTCGACACAGGCCGTTGCAGCCCGCTGGCTATCTCACGGATCGACGAACCGGATGCGATTCCACGTGAGATATCTTCCCGCTCGGCCAGCGTCAGTGTTCGCGGTGAACGCCGACGAGCGGGAGGGACGATCCCGCCGCGCTGCGTCAGCAGGAACCGAATGGAACCATGCCCCTTACCGAAGGCACGCCCAATCTCATGCAACGACTCGCCTGCCTTCCAGCGCCGCCACATCTCGATCCGCTGTTCAGTGGAAAGCCTGTTCCGTTTTCCTTGTGCCATAAACACCACCTTTAGAAAATAAATTCATATCAGATGGTGTTGCACCGACCGGTTGAGACCGCCACGTAATAGAGGTTGCTTTGGCCTCAAAGTGAGTTTGGCAACTTGGCTTGGCCCACTTCGGCGGTTTGTTTTGGCCCACCCCTTAGGACGTTGATGTTGAGGGTGCTCGGTTCTGCTGGAGCGTAGCCCGGAGGGCATAGCGGAAGCGGAACCGAACACCCAAGGATCACTCCTTCGTTTTCTTCCGTAGAGTTCTACGGAAGCGATAGGACTCCGAGCCGGTCTCGATGATGTGTGCCTGATCGGTGAGCCGATCGAGCACGGCCTTGCGTCCTGGCGCGCAGCCGGCGAGCGGAGACCGGAAGACGGGGGAACATGGGTGCAGGGG
>JALYIG010000230.1 GCA_030775885.1 Acidobacteriota bacterium
CGTTTCGAATATTTTGGCTATTTTCGGGGGGAGGGGGGCTGCCGCTCTTGCCTACGCGCGCAGCGGAAACACCGTTCGATGCAGGCGGGTTTCCACAGCTCTCCTCTCCCGCCTCTACTTCTTCTGGCTCGGCACGAAGTCTTCCATCACCGCCTTGCGCAGCAATTCCGCCGGCAACAGCCCTTGCGCCAGCAGGAAGTCGTGATACTTCTTCTGGTCGAACTTCAGCCCCAGCGCCGCTTCCGTGTCCTTGCGCAGTTGCAGCAGCTTTGTGTAACCGTAGAAGTAGCTGTTTGCCTGCCCGGTCATGCGGTACGTAAACCGCTCCACTTCCTCCTGGGCGAACGGATGGCTCAGCATCACGTCGTTCTCCAGCACCTTGTACGCGTCGGCAGGCTTCACTTTGCCCGACTGCAGTTCCGGATCGAGAAACGCACGCGCATCCCGCAGCAGACGAAGTTGCAGTGTCAGCAGTTGCCCATCCACCGGCTCATACGGCTGCATCACCCACTCCGAGTACAAGCCCCAACCCTCCACATTGGTCGAGTTGAACGCGTACATCGCGCGCGCCCTGCTTACCCCATGCTCCAGCATCGAGTCGAATTGCAGTTCGTGCCCCGGCCTTGCCTCATGCGCCGTCATCGTCCACGCCACCGCGTCGAACGTGAAGTCGTCATACTTCTCCGCCTCGCCACCGGTGGCCGAAGGAACATTCAGAGGCAGCACAAACTCGCCCCTCTGCCCGGTGTTGTTCAGAAACGGCGGAGGAGTCATGTGCGGTGCAGGCTGCTGCGAAGTCTCGGCCGCAGTCGCCAGCCGAATAATCGCCGGACGCTGGGGCAGCGTCACCAGGTTCTTCGCCACCAGAATGTCTTCAATCTGCTTCAGTCGCGCCTTGTAGAACGGCAAAATCGCGTCGCCCGTAATCTGCTGCTTCTTCAACTCGCGAATCACGTCGCGATAATCCGTCAGGCTCCATCCGTGGTCTTTCGCCACCTGCGCTGCAAGCGTCTGCATCTGCGCCTGATCTGCGGCGAACGCCTTGTGCGCCATCTCCGTCAGTTGCGTCGGCGGGATATCGATCCCATAGCTCTCCAGACTCAGCGCATATTCTTCCGGCGCCAGGCGAAAATCCGTGCGCGCCTTCGGCATCACACTTCCGCGAACCCAAGTGTCGTAGTCGGCCAGCTGCTGCTGCAGCTTGGCAAACGGTTCTTGCCATCCGGTCAGCTTGTACTGCGTCAACAGCTTCCGAATGCCGTCGACGTAGTTCTTGTCGCGGCCCAGTTCCGTCTCCATCTGGCCCGCCGACGGGTACACCACGCCCGGCTTCGCCATCTGCTCCAGCATGCGCTCCTTCAGAACGTCGGCGAACGGCTTGAATCCGGGCTCGACTCCCGCATACTTGCGCAGCCGGACCACCGCCGCAGGCCTTCGCGCTTCCGCCACCTGATCATCCAGCAGCGTCTTCAGCCCGCCAAATACCGCCGCGCTCGCATCGATGAAAGGCACTTTGTGCGCAAGCTGGTAGTCGTCTTCGCGAAATTGCAGATCGAATGCCTTGCGCAGAATCTCCAGGTCCTCGCGAACATTCTTGTCCTGTTCCTTCGCCTCAACCTTCTTCAACTTCGCGAGAACTTCAATCAGTTCCTTGCGCTGAGCCAGCTCATTGGCGCGCGTCGCATCCGTGATCAGCGGATCGTACTGCACCAGCCCTTCGTGCGATCCGCTCTCTGGCGAGTGCTTCAACTGCACATCCAGCAGCATCTGCGTGTACCCGTTGCTGCGCTTCACCCAGGCCGGCTCAATCGGTGCAGCGGGCGCAGAAGCAGTGGCCGCCCCAGCCGCAGGAGCCTGCGCATGCGTCCACGCGCCATCGAGCATCAGGGTTGCTGCAAGAAACATCGACAAAACAGTGGAACCGCGCATCGGCAAAATCTCCATGAAGTTTGTATCCCTTCAGAATACGCACCAGGTTCACACTTCAGGCCGCGCGGTGTCGCTGCCCTAAGGCTGCGGAGGCTTACTACCCGGTGGGTTGCCGCCATTGTTCCCTGGCGGCGTCGTGGTGTTTGTAGGATTGGTTCCGTTCGTATTGCCAAACGCTCCCTGCGTCGTACCCAGCGCGCCCGCACCCGCCGAACCCGCACCCGCATTCAGCGCCGCCGCCTGCCTCAGCTTCTCGAGCCGGGGATCGTACAAAAACTCCCACGTCTCGTAGGTCGTCTGCTCGTTCACCACGATCAGCGAACTGCCCGACGCACTGCTACCCACGCCCATAAACGGCCCCACGGATCCAGGCAGACCCGACGTCGCTCCCGGCGCACCGTTGGCTGGGTCAGTAGTCCCCGCCGCACCCGCCGTGCCGCTGGTCCCCGCCGTACCTGTCGCGCCGCTGGTCCCCGCCGTACCTGCCGCGCCATTGTTCCCCGCCGTACCTGTCGCACCGGTCGTCGTTCCCGTCGAACCGAACGTCCCCGCCGCGCCGTTTGGGTTCGTCCCCGCCGCTACCGCAAAGCCTCCGCCCGCGGTTGGTCCACCCATGCCAGGAGACTGCATCCCCGCCGCAGAGCCCAATCCGGTCGTCGCAAGCCCCGCCAGCGGCTCTCCGAAAAATCCCTTCACCGTCGTCTGGTTCTGTCCCACCAAAATCAGCCGGTAGTCTGCCTTTCCGGTCAGCGGATCGACATACCGCTGGCGGAGATACCTCACCCGATTGGTATTCTCAAGCTGCTCCAGAGATCCCGGATAATGCTGGTTCTTCAGATAGAACCGCCGGATCGCGCGCACATACTGGTCGGCTCGCCGCGCCGATTCCACCTCGCGTTCGCGTCGCAGGCTGAACGCAACCTCAGTGGCCGCGGCACCCAGCACCATCAGGATGATCGCGATCGCCACGATAAGGCCAAGCAGGATGAATCCCTGTTCGTCCTGATGCTCCGCCTCTGCCTTCATCCTTTGTGCGTTCGTTTGTTGTATGTAGTTCTTCATCGTCTGCCCACCGCAGCGCTAATTCAACAGCAAGGGAAGCGTCTGCTTGTTGTTGTTCTGCATATCTTCCACTTCAATGGTCCTCGCATTTACCGCGATCACCCGATAGCGCCGCATCACAATCTCTCCCGCCGAAGCCACAAACACATCCTCGCCATGCAGCAGCAGCGCCTTCCGAGCCCCGCTTGGAGTATTCTCCACCGTCCCCCAAAACTTCAGGTCGATCGGTGGAGGAGGCTGCACCACCGGCACCGGACAATTAGGCGGACAAGGAATCGGCGGAGGAGGAGCAACCACGCGCGCATTCGCAAGCGGCTTCGGAATCACCACCGGCGGAGCCGAGTTCGGCGAGAATATATTTCGCCCACTTCCCGCGTACTGCACCTGCTCGCTCACCAGCATCGCGTCCATATGCAGCGATGGATCAAGCGCGGCCGAAGTCGTTCCCAGCGACCGCGCAGGCTTCCCTGCCGTCACTGCCGGAGCTGCCGTCTCAGTTCGGACAGGAGCTACCGGAACGCTCGACACCTGTGCAGTCGTAGCTGGAGGAGGCGCGCTCCCTGCAAACAGCTCTTCATAAATGTAGACGCACGCGCCAAGCGCCATCACGCCCACTACGCTTGCCAGAATCATTTGCCTGCGATTTTCGGCCCCGGTCTTGATCTTCATCGTCCAGGTCCTCCGCCCGCCGTATCGCTGTTCAACGCTTCGGGCCCCAGCGGCTTCGCCCTTTCGTCAGTCGGCAATTCCATTTCGCCGCCGGTCCGCAGATACGTCGTCAATCGCAGCCGCAGACTCACCGTACCGGTCTGCTGCCCGGTCAGCGTTACCGCATTGATGACGAAAAACATCTTGTCCCGCTCCAGCAAGTTCATGAAAATCACCAGAGCCCTGTAATCGCCGCTCAGCGTCGCATCCATCTTCACTTCGTTCAACTGGGCACTGGTCCCCGCCAGCACAGTTGCAGGCAGATACTGAACCCGCACCAACCGCACGGGCGCCCGCTTGGTCAGCTTCCCTAATTCTGCCGCTACCTCCGAGTACGAGCCCGGCAGCCGCTCCCGGTAAAAGCGGTCAGCCTCACCCGTGGCCGTCGCCAGTTTCGCGTCCAGCCCGCGCAAAGGCATCGCCCCAAGCTCAGCCGTCTTCAGCTCAATGCGCTGCTCCGCCATCGCGTCGGCATCGTGGTTCTTCTCGTCATGCCACAACAGCCCCAGCCGGACCAGCAGAAAAACATTCACCAGCACCAGCAGGCCCACACCCGCCCAATGCAGGTTCAGCGGAGTCAGCCAGTCCTTCGCCGAAGTGTTCGCTCCATTCGCAGCCTTCGGCTTCGTCAGGGTCATCGCGCTCATCGGGCACCCCGTTTCCCAGCCGGCTTCGCGATCGGCTTCACAGTCGTTCCAGCAGCCCCGTTGGGCCGTGGCCTGGCTTTGCGCGGCACAGCGGGAAGCCCATGGAGCGAGCCCGCCTCAGCCTCCGCTTGCTTCAATGCCATCGCCTTCGCCAGCGTCGCTTTGTCCACCGCAGGCAGAGGATTGTAGCCACTCAAAATATCGAACTGCACCCCGCCCGGAACTCCCACCTGAGCAACCTGGCTTCCACTCCGCTCCTGCACCTGCAAAGACTCGCTCGCCAGCCGCGGCGCAAGGAAGCGCTGACTCCGCTCCAGGTTCCGCACCAGGTCCACCGAGCGGTCGCGATCGCCGCTCACCCGCAGTTGAATATTCAAATCGTGGTTCAACGTCATCACCGGCGCAATGCTGGTCACCTCCACACCCGCCGGAACCACCCGCTCCAGGTCCATCATCACCGACGTCCAGCTAAAACTCTTGGTGGCAAACAAATTGTTCAGGAAGATGGAGCGCTCCAGCACCGCGCGGTTCTGCGGCTCTCTCATGCGCGCTTCGTTCGCCTGCCGTTCGGACTCAAGCTGCGCCGTCTGTCGCTTCAGCACATCCATTTGTGCCTGCTCCGCCTGTGCCTTCACGCTGAAGTGATGCAGCGTGAATCCCAGCACAACCGCCAGAACAACCAGCGCCGCCATGGCCACGCGCAGCCGCGCAAACAGAGGCCGCAGCTCAACAAAAGGACGTGTCGCGAGATTGACTGAAATTCGCATCAGTTCGCCAGCGCCCCCCGCACTCCCGCCAGCCAGCCCAGCGGAACGCCGCCCGCTCTGCCCGCCGAATCTGCTCCCGCAGCCAGCATATGCCGGTCCACTATCTCCTGCACCGCAACCGTCGCCATGCCCGTCCCGGCGCTTGCCTCGTCCAGAACCTGCACCAATGCCTCGGCTCCCAACGAACCGGCTGCCAGCACTACCGCCGGCGCCGCCTCCAGTGTGTCTTCAAAGTATGCCGCCGCAACGCTCACCGCCTGCGCCACCTCGCTCGCCGGAGCCGTCACGCTACCCTCGTAAACCGTCTCCGCCGCGATCACTGGTATTTGCGCGCCCGCGACCGGTGCATACGCACCCGCGGCTGCCAACCGCGCAGCAATCGCCGAGATGCTGTTCTCTGCTGCGATCACCGGCTCGCCCGCAGGTGCGGCGGCCCGTACTTCGGCAGCCATGTCTCTGCCCAGGTCCACTGTTCGATGCAGGAGCAGCAGTCCGCCCTTCACAATCGCCGTCGTTACGCCCTCGCGGCCGACGTTCACCACCAGGCGCGGAATCTCATCCTCATCCAGCCCGGCCAGCGCAGCCAGAGTACTCGGCAGAATCGCGCCCGGCTCAAAGCCCGCCTCGCGCACCATGCTCTCGTAGTCGTTCAACACCTGAAGCGGCATCGCCACTGCGATCACCTGCACCACGCCCCGCGTGGTCGCCATCACCTGGTAGCTCACCGCCGCCTCGTCCGCATCGAACGGCAGCAGCTTCTTCAGCCGGAAGCGCACCACCGGCAGCGCCTCAGCAGCCTTCGCAGGCAGCTCATCGAAGTCCAGTAGAAGCACACGCACCGCCGAATCCGGCACCACCAAGGTCACATCGCGCGTCTTCAGGCTGACTGCCTCGAGCGCGCTCCGCACCGCTGCAACCAGCGTCGCGCGTCCCGCCGCACCGGCTGCCACGCTGCCTACAAACCCACTCGCCGCAGAATTCCCCACTGGACTGGCGACCGTCACGCCCGCCTCGCCGGTGCGCAGATGCGGCACCACCACGCCGTCCGCCAGCGCCACGCGCGACACCGCGGACAACACCGCCGACGCATCCTCAGCCCTCGCCGCCACAACTCCCTCGGCCCGAACCTCACACGCCAGCCGCGGCCGCGTCCCAATCGTTTTCGGCAAAAATTCCATTCAGTCTAGACTACCCGTTCTTCCCCAAACCCGAACCCGTTTCCCGCCGAATCCCCACTCCACGGTCACAATACATCTCGCCAGCGCGTCATTCAGACCGCCAGGTCACAATCTCAGTACTTGCTCTTGCCTTTAGGTAACCCAAAGCTTCAGCCTTGGGCCTCTCCGCCTACCTCGACGCCGGGCTTTAGCCCTTGGGGTATACCCTTCTGAACGCCACTCTAAACGGACAACTAACTTTCTACCGTCCCGCCTCAATAAACGTAACCTTATTGATCTCCTTCAGCGTAGTAATTCCCTGCCGCACACGCTCCAGCGCAGAATCCCGCAGGAATCCCATCCCCTTCTCCTTGGCCTTCTTGCGAATCTCCGAACCCGGCCTCTTCGCCAGCAGCATCTCGCGAATCTCATCGTCCAGTTCCAGCAGTTCGTGGATCGCCGAACGCCCGCGAAACCCCGTCCCTGCGCACTCCAGGCATCCAACCCCTTCCTTGAACTTGAACCCGCGCCACTCGTCCGGCTCCAGCCCGCTCGCAATCAACTCCGCATCTGTGTACGTGATGTCCTTCACGCAGAACTCGCACACCGTCCGCACCAGCCGCTGCGCCAGGATGCAGTTCAGCGCGCTTACAAAGTTGTAGGGCTCGACGCCCATGTTCAGAAAGCGTCCCAGCACATCGACCACGTTATTCGCGTGGACCGTCGTGAACACCAGATGCCCCGTCAGCGCCGAGTTGATCGCAATCTGCGCCGTCTCTGCATCGCGGATTTCGCCGACGAGAATCTTGTCCGGATCATGCCGCAGAATCGACCGCAGACCGCGGGCAAACGTCAGCCCCTTCTTCTCGTTCACCGGAATCTGCGTAATCCCGCGAATCTGGTACTCGACCGGATCCTCGATGGTGATGATCTTGTCTTCCTCACTCTTGATCTCGTTCAACGCCGCATACAGCGTCGTCGTCTTACCCGACCCGGTCGGCCCGGTCACCAGCACCATCCCGTAGGGCTCTTTGATGTACCGCCGAAACCGCTTTAAATCCTCTTCCGCAAATCCAACCACATCGAGCGACAGCTTCTTGAACTTCTCGCTCATCGACTCCTTATCGAGCACACGCAGCACAGCATTCTCGCCATGCACGGTCGGCATAATGCTCACGCGGAAGTCGATCAGCCTGCCCTTATACCTCACCCGAAAGCGCCCATCCTGCGGCACGCGACGCTCAGCGATATCCAACTCGCTCATCACCTTGATGCGCGACAGAATTGTCTGGTGATGCTCCCGCGCAATCGGAGCCATCGCCTGCTGCAGCACGCCGTCGATGCGGTACTTCACCAGCAGGCAATCGTCCTGGGTCTCCAGATGGATGTCCGAAGCCCGCCGCTCCAACGCGGTAAAGATGGTCGTATCCACCAGCCGGATAATCGGCGAAATATCGTCTTCGCTGGTCAGCCGCTCAATCGAAATATTCTCGTCGGAATTCTCATCGCCCGTCAGAACGTCGAACGCCAGCCCCTCGCTCGCCTCGTCCAGCACCCGCTGGCTCTGCTCGGTCTTCTTCAGAATGTCGGTGATCTGCGTTAGCG
>JALYIG010000231.1 GCA_030775885.1 Acidobacteriota bacterium
CGAATCGCCAGGCGATTGGTCGGGCGTCAAACATGTGAATGCTGCTGAATTGGTTGCCGCAGCGTTATTGTCGCTACGGTGCTCCTTCTCGCAATTGAAACTAGAAGTAATGATCTCCATCGTGGTGTTCATCTCCGAAACTAGTTAGGCCTCCCGGTAATCGCACGGGGAGGCCGCTCCTAAGCGCGCAGATAGCCGATTCGCGCAGGGCAAAGCCTTGGAATTGCCAATATTTATTGGGAATACTTGGGCGGACTGACAAATGACTGTGTCAGTCGCTTAGGTCCGTCGCGCGGCATTGCTTACATCGCAGCGCGGCGGTTGCCACCCTCGAAGAGGAGATGAACTCGCCTATTTAATGGCGAGCACACCTTGTGCACGTGAGATGGATTGGCCAACCTCGCGGTTTGGTCACCATCTGTAGTCGGCAGCCGGGAGCGAAATCTGCAGGCTCTCGACTATTGCGGTCCACCAGCGTCTCACTCACCCAATAAAGGTGCGAGGCACATCGAAACCGCTCGAACGCAGAACCGTGATCAGGCACCGGCTCCGACGCTTTGTTTACACGGACCGACGGATAACCGCCGTTCCGTATATACCCCGCGCCGCAGAACCGCAGCGCGGTGGTATTCACTAATTGAGGGATATGTCTCGCCATTTGTTTCGGCGGGCAATTCCCTCCTTCACTTCGGTGATGGAAGCAAGCCTTTCGGCTTGGGACCACCGACGTCGAGAGCCTGTTTTGCGGACTCTCGACGTTTTGCGGTAGCGAGTGACCCGGCACAACAGGCAACTGGGCACTAGCGCGACGTCGCTTGGGATAGCAATTTGCTTCTACCGAGGACAGGCTATCCGGTTAGGAAAACGATACTGACTTAGATCTAAATCCTCGATCTCCGCTCGGTCGATGGTCTGGGTAGAACGAGGCATCACTAATCAATATCAAAGACGGCGGTGAAAAACGATAGATATTTTCCGGATCCCACATTTTGATATCAACAAATGTACCCATCGACCCGGTATGAAATCGCTGGCGATCTTCCCTCTTGGTGGGATTCGCCTTGTCATATAGCTGCCTTCCGGATGCGTCTCGCATAGTCGCAATCAATCGTTTGGATCCTGAGCAAACAAGGCAGGTGTGTAGACTATCCCTCGTTTAAGGATGCAAGCAGCAAGTCGAAGCGCATAATGCGCCATGGACGTCAGAACTGCGGGCCGGACTAAGGGGGTGAGACCACTGGAACCGAAGCAGATAGTTTTGCTCCCCACTTCGCTAAAGCGGTTGAAGTCGTCGCGGGAAAGTGGCTTTACCTACTAATTCTTGCGACCGAAGGGCTTCCCTTCGGTATCGGATTGTGCCATCCCAGTTCCCTGCCCCATGCCTGGCAAATGGCACAAGTCCAGATGACAAACACAAGTCTATTTCTCCTACCGATCCGATCTGGATTGAGTGGTATCGCGATTTTGCATAAATCCGGAAGCATTTCCAGGCACTTGGGTGTTTCGATGCCAATATTGGCGCGACTCAGCTCGCGCCTGGCGGCCACTCAATCATTTCGGAGCGAGGTGGCCGAGCCAGGATGCCGGCGTCGCTCCGTCATCCACGAGGAAGCCGCTGCCGGTGATCAACGCTCCATCACGCCCCGTCAGAAGGACTTCCACAGTCTCGACCTCGCCCGGGGTGTCCGCTCGATCAGCCGCAGAGATTTCGAGCATGCGCCGATAGCCGAAACCGCGCGGTCCCTTCAGTTCATGGCTCGTAAGTGGAGTGATGATGATGCGATGATGCCGGGGCTGATCGCGTTGATCCGTGCCCAAACGGACTCGTGGCTATCAGCAGGATTACGGCTGCCGGCGTCGTTCTCGGAATATGCTTTTAGGCTTTTGCGTTGGGCTGTTGACTGTCGGTAAGTTCGAGTTGCGACTTCGAATCGACGGACTGAGAACGCTTGCTGTCGTCGCAATTGTCTTTGGCAGCCAAGCTACGATCTATGCTCTGCGGGATCGGCAGCATCTATGGGGACTGCGCCCTTCAGTGTGGCTCGTTTCGTCCTCGGTGGCGGACGTTCTCATCATCTCCACGCTCGCGATCTTTGGCATCGCCATGTCACCCTTACCAATTTGGGTTGTCGCTGGTGAATTCGCAGCTGCAATTGTCTTTGGAGTCCTTCTGGAGCTGATCAAGATTCCCGTCTTCGCCTGGCTCCGGATCGCCTGACTCACATTGTTGCCTTACACGGCACCACCGCTACCAATCAAAGGTAGCGCCCGAAATGAGGTGGATTCCCCCTCCGTCGTTGATCCTAAGCTCTGTTGGTTCGGTCAGTCATGCCGGTTCATTTGGCCGCCGCTAAAAAAGTGGTGCCCAACCATGCTTCTGACAAGCAGGAAAAATATGGCGGCCAAGAACACAATAAACAGGAACTTCGCAACTCCAAGCCACGGTGAATTCTGTTCTTCCCGATCTGGCTCGTCGCGATTCGTCGCCATGCGTTGTTCTCCCGTCGAGCCAAGCGCCTCACGTTGGACCGTGATTTGTATGATCCGCCGTTCGCGCGTCACCGTCAAACGACATCGAAGCTGGCTGATTCTGGAGAGATGAAGGCCGTGGGTATCGCGCGGCGTTTTCGATCGGCGGGCCTTCAAAAACTGGAGATGCCTCGGGGCTGAAAATAGAGCGATGAAGCGCGCTAACTTAAGCGGCTTCATGTATGTCTATTAGGTGGAGAGAAGCTATGCTCACAAAAAGACGATCCACTCCGGTCGCTGTGAAGTGCGCGCTTCTATTCCTGGCGGTTGCCGTTTTCGGGTTGGGGCTTCACGCCAAGCTGTCAATTGGAAGAGCAGATCGCTCTTCGGCAACTGGAGCCGCCAAGCTGTCGATTGAGGATCGCTCCGCTCAAATACCTCTCCCGTACGAAAATAGGCCCACACGGCGAACAACCGCCGCCATATCGGTTTGGCTTCCGTTCGAAGTCTTGTTCCAGGGAAACGTCCATCATTTGTCGTATTATCGGCAAGTCGAGCTGAGTCTCTGCACCCCCCGCAGATATGACTCGCTCGGTGCCGACCGATTGCACCTGCCTCCTCCAACGCTCTCGTAGTTCCCCGGCACACTCATGCCTCACCTTTGTTCGCTCCGGGTTTGGGAGCGAAATGCCCTTCGAGCAGATCTAATCGGGTTCTTTGGAGTGAAATCTAATGTACTGCCTATTTCCCCCCATCACTGTCGGGCTCACCAGGGTCGGTGAGTCAATGCTAAATGCGCACTCTTCAATCGATCATTCATCCAGCGCCGCGCTAGACGGCAGCCTCCATTCCATTCTGCTTGTTGACCATGATCCCGACCTGGGAGGCACCAGACAATTCTTGCTCGCAGCTCTCAACTTGCCCGTGGAAGCGGTGGGGTGCTCCTTGGAAGTTTTCGGGTTGAGACCCGAATCCGACTATGGCCTGGTGGCAATTAACCTTTCTGTAGGATTGAGCGAGGCCTCCCATGTTGCCACTTACGTCAGGTACAGATGGCCTGATGCAAAGATTCTTTTGCTTGGTGAGAGTTGCAAAAGTTTGGACGATCCGCTCTACGACGATCGAGTCAATCCGTTCTGTGATCCGTCGGCTTTGGCGGATGCAAGTAAACGCCTGCTCGCCGCGGCGTAATTAAGAGAGGAACCGAACCGGCGCTTTACTTGTCGGAATAGGATCCGCCGTAAGCGTGCGCACAGGGAACGTGTACTTGGTTTTGGCCTCAGGCGCTATCGAAGCCGACCGGGTCAGCGATCAGGTTAGGGGGGCTGTTTTCTACCCAGTTCCTGTTTCTTTGCTAAACTCTGTAAACGAGCAGTTCAGTAAGAGGCGAAGATGATTGCTAAAAGACGCAACCCGAATCTTCCGCTGGCTTTCGAATGCGCTCTTCTGTTCTTGGCAATCTCCGTTTTCAGTTGGGGGCTACAGGCAAAGCTCTCGGGCTATTGCAGCGATTCTGGCACGGCCTCGACTAGGTCCATGGCAAAGCTATCGACGGAGGAGGGTTCTGCCCGTGCGGTCGCTTCCGTAGAGAACCAGGATGAGCCCCGCCTAACATGGGAATCGCTGCATTTCGCAGCCGTTGCCTTGATGCAACAGGGCAATCGTGTTCCGCGCGCCTATCTGAGCCAGCCCGGACCGGGACCGCGCGTTTTCGGCCAATACAATCTGCACGGACCCGACCTAATGCGTCGTCCTCCTCCAATTCTCTCCTAACCGTTTCGGTGCGGCGGTCATCGCCGTATTTCGGTTTAATGCACCCGTACCCGGTGCTAAGCAGACCCGCCACTTGGGTCTTCTGGAGCGGAACATGAATAATCAGCGAATGTTCACACGGGCCACAGCCGCGATCGGCGGTGCTCTATGTTGAGTTCACATTTGTCCCCCATCAGTTCGTATCGGGTAGCACGAACCCCAGTCCAGGGAGTGATTCTGCTAGTGGAGCCGGATTCCGCAGCTCGCGAGTCCAGGGCCCTTTTGCTCTCGACGTTCGACATCCACATTCAAAGAGTCGCGGGGTATTGCGATGTGTGCGGTTTATCGGGATCCACCTCGTTCAGCTTGGTCGCAATCAGTCTTGCGCCCAGCCAGGATGAGGCGCGGACGATAGCGGCGTTTGTCCGCAGGCAGTGGTCTTTGGCGGAGATATTGCTCCTTGGCAGACTACAGTCGGAGTTCGACGACCCTCTTTATGACGATATTGTCGACCAGTGCTTCAACCCTTCTGCCTTACTTGATGCCAGCAAACGGCTTTACAGGCTATAGGGGCAAACCTACCGTCACAAAGGGAATCCTATTGATTACATCCATCGGGGTCCCTTAGATTTACTGAACACGCAGTGCCAGGGGCCGGCAGATTGCTCACAGGTGACGCGACAACTCGACGTACGGCACCGGCATTGTTCTTTGTCCTGATGCTGGTTGTAGCTGTGTGCTCGTGGGGACTGCAGTACAAAATGTCGCTCTATTGTCCTAAGGCCGCCCAGTCCAACGTTCCCGCAGCCAAGCTTCTGTCCCAAAAGGAGCGACCAGTCTCGCTTAAGGATGCTAACTCCGCGCGCCCTAGATCCCCACAGCCTCAATCGTCGACACTATTTTCTACATTTTTAATAGCCACTATGACCGTCGGAGTGTCCCTATTCCTGTCGCTTTCGATCCGGACGGTGACCACAAGTGGAGATTCTCGTCAGCAGAGTTGCGCCATTTCGTATTGCTTCTCGCCCCGCCCCCCTCCTGCTTCGCTCCTTACCAATTAAAACGTTCCCGTCAGGCATTGAGTCCGCCTTCTGTTTCCGCAGGGCTTATGCGCCTAGGACGGGTTTTACGGACGCCATACATCTACCCGTAATGCGATAGGTGCCTTCATCATGTCTATGCGATCCGCCTCGATCGTTCTTAGGGGTGCGCTGCTCGTTGCGCTCACCTGCCTCGTGTTCGCCGGTTGCCAGCAAAAGCAACCAGAAGAGTCTGCACCTGCAACAGCTTCGGTCGTTACAGCCTCGCGCACGCCGCTAGCAAACACCCTCACTGTCGCAGGCGAGTTCCTTCCATACCAAGAAGTCGAGTTGCATGCGAAGGTAGCGGGCTACATCCGCCACATCAACGTGGATATAGGGGACAAGGTTAGACAGGGTCAGGTACTCGCCACTCTGGACGTCCCCGAATTGCAAGCACAGGTGCAGGGTGCGCAGGCAGGCGTTCGCCAGACGCAGGCTGAGATTGTCCGGTCCACCAGTGACGTGGCGCGTGCGAAGGCAAACTATGCTGCACTGCACGCGGCGGCGGAGCGGCTGCAGAAAGCCTCCGATGCGCGTCCCGGCTTGATTGCACAGCAGGAGTTGGACGACGCGCAGGCCAGGGATCAGGGGGGGGCGGCGCAGGTGGATGCGGCGAAGTCTGCGCTGAACGCCATGCAGCAACAACTCGGCGTATCGCAGGCGCAGCAGCAGCAGATATCGACCATGGCCGACTACTCACGTATCACAGCACCGTTTAGCGGTGTGATCACCTGGCGCTACGCAGATACGGGCGCGCTCATTCAAGCAGGCACGTCGAACGCCGGCTCTGCGCCGGTGGTCAAGATCGCCGATATCAGTACGCTTCGACTGCGGCTGCCCGTGCCGGAATCGCTGGCCGGCTTTGTGCATACAGGCGACGCTGCCACCATCTACGTCCAGGCACTCAACGCCACGCTTACCGGAAAGATTGCGCGCACCACCGACGCACTGGATCCGGCAACGCGCACCATGCAGGTGGAGGTGGATATTCCGAATGCTAAGGGTCAACTCGCACCCGGCATGTACGCCGAGGTCTCGGTTAACATCAAGCGCTCTGGCGATGCGCTCGTGGTGCCTGTCAATGCAGTCGATCGCAGCGGAAGCACCCCAGTTGTCTACGTAGTCAATGCGCAACACAAAGTCGAACGGCGCACCGTAAGCCTTGGTATTGTCACCGCTAGTCAAACCGAGATTCTGAGTGGTCTGCGCGACGGCGAGTTGGTCATAATCGCCAACCAGGCCAGCTATCTGCCGGGTGAGCTGGTAACGCCGAAGCTGAGCTCAATGGCCGGAATCAAGACGCCGGAGGCTCAATAATGTCAGGCTTCGCTATCCGCTATCCGTTTTTCATCATCATGCTGTGTCTGGTCATCGCAGTTGTGGGTGTAACCACGGTTGCGCGTATGCCCGTGGACCTCTTTCCGGAGATCAATATCCCTGTCGTCGTTGTTGCCACCTTCTACAACGGAATGCCGCCGGAACAGATTGAGGCACACATTACCAATCCGTTTGAACGCTTCTTCACTCTCGGAAGCGGCATTGATCACATCGAATCGCGCTCTCTGCCGGGCGTCAGTCTGATTCGCGTCTACTTTCAACCGGGAACAAGCTCAGATGCCGCAGTCAACACAATCTCCAACCTTGCGATGGCCCAACTGAGGCGCCTTCCCCCGGGGACACTTCCGCCGGTCGTGCTCAAGTTTGACTCCTCCAGCCTCCCGGTCTGCCTGATCACTTTGAAAGGCCAGGGTCTCAACGAAACGAAGCTGCATGACCTGGGACAATACGACGTCAGGAACCAGATTGCGAATGTTCCTGGAGCCTCCATCCCGCCCCCTTTTGGCGGAAAGTATCGGCAGATCCAGATATATGTTGACCCGACGAAACTTGAGGCAAATCAACTTAGTCCCATGGATGTCGTGCGGACGGTGAATGACGCCAACGCGATTCTTCCTTCAGGCGATGTCAAGCTCGGGCCGACGGACTTCAATATTTACACTAATTCGCAGTTTCCCAACATGGACGAGATTGACAGTCTACCGTTGAAAACCAGCGGCAACGGACAACTGCTAGTCGCCGACGTCGGCCAGGCAAAGGACTCGTCCGCCATCCAGACAAACATCGTGCGTGTCGACGGACAGCATTCGGTCTACCTGCCTATTCTTAAGCAGGGCGGCGACAGTAATACCATCTCGATCGTGAGTGGTGTCCGTGACGGTCTGAAGCATCTCGTGGACATGCCTAAGACGCTCAAGGCTGCCGTAGTCTTCGACCAATCGGAATTCGTGAAAACAGCCATTAAGAATCTTGGTAGCGAAGGAGGAATAGGGCTTGTTCTGACTGCGTTGATGATCCTGATCTTTCTCGGCAGTATGCGCGCAACCGTCGGCGTCATGCTATCGATTCCGCTGTCTGCGCTGGCCGCATTGCTTGCCCTGAATCTTATGGGCAGCACCATCAATTCGATGGTGCTGGGCGGCCTGGCTCTGGTTTTCTCGCGGCTTATAGATAACTCGGTAGTGGTGCTTGAGAATATTTTTCGCCACCTGGAGATGGGCAAATCCCCACAAGAAGCAGCAGAAAAAGGTGGGCAGGAGGTTGCACTCCCAGTGCTCGCTGCTACCTTTACAACGGCGATCGTCTTCTTCCCGGTGGTGTTTCTCTACGGCGTCAGCCGCTACCTGTTCACCGCGCTCGCACTCGCTGTCGTGCTCTCACTGTTCGCTTCGTACGCTGTAGCCATGACAGTGGTGCCCCTATTCTGCGCGCGATTCATCAAGAACGCTCACAACGAAGCCGCACACCACGCCGGCGGCAGCCCTTTCCAGCTCTTTGTGCGCTGGTTCAACCGGCGTTACGACAAGATGCTAATGCACTACGACATCGCGGTCAGAAAAAGTCTCCTTCGCCCTGTTGCGATCGTTGTTGGCGTGCTTGGTGTGTTTCTTCTCAGCCTCGGCTTATATCCCCTACTTGGTCTATCCTTCTTCCCGCGAACTGATCCGGGACAATTCGTAATCAATGTGAAGGCTCCCAGTGGCACCCGGATTGAACTGACTGACGAATATATTGCACATATCGAGCAGGACATTCGCAACGTAATTCCGGAGAGGGACCTCGGCATGATCGTGTCCAACATCGGCACGGCTCCGGGCTTTTCCGCCATCTATTCCAGCAATTCAGGCCCCCACACCGCTTTCATCCAGGTAAGTCTGAATAAAGGTCACAGCAAGAGCAGTTTTGCCTATATGTCCTTGGTGCGGAGCAAACTGCGCGAAGATCTTCCGGAGATATCCACTTACTTCCAAACCGGAGGTCTCGTCGATGCGGTAGTAAACCTTGGCCTCCCTGCTCCAATCGATATCCAAGTGAGCGGAAATGATCTCACGCAAGCGTCCGCTGCTGCTGCCGTTCTTGCGAAGAAGATCCGCGCCTTGGATGGTGTTGGCGACGTGCTGACCCCGCAGGACGTTGATTATCCCGGGTTGCGTCTGCAAGTCAATCGCGAAATGGCGGGGCGCCTCGGACTCAGTTCCAGAGAAGTCGTGGACAACGTCATCACCGCGCTTAGTTCGAACGCCATGATCGCGCCAAACTACTGGGACGATCCCAAGAGCGGAAACAGCTATCTGATTGCGGTGCAATATCCCGAGTCCCAGATGAAATCACTTCAGGACCTCAATCAGATTCCGATCAGATCACACAATGGCGAGATCGCCACCAACCTGGGAGCGGTCGTACAGATACAGCCAATGAAATCGCCAACAGAGGTCGATCACTACCAATTGAGACGAGTGAACGACATATACGTCTCCCCCTCAGGACAAGACCTTGGCGGACTTGCTAAACGTGTCGCAAACGTTATCTCGAGCACTCCGCTTTCCGAGAATCTGCGCGTCGTTACCCGCGGTTCAGTCGAAGGAATGCACAAGTCTTTTGTGAGCTTTGGGCTTGGTCTCATTCTTTCGATCATTCTCGTCTACCTGATCCTGATGGCGCAGTTTGCATCCTTCATCGATCCACTTGTCATCCTGCTCGCGGTTCCACCCGGAATCACCGGCGTCATTCTTTTCCTGCTACTCACCGGGACAACACTGAACGTGATGTCACTTATGGGCGTGGTCATGATGACCGGGATCGTGGTCTCAAACTCCATCCTTATCGTCGAGTTCACGCGCAGCCTGCGTAGAGAGGGCATGCCGATTGGCGAAGCGGTAGCCATGGCGTGCCGAGTTCGCCTCCGCCCGGTCCTAATGACTTCACTGGCCACCATCCTCGGCATGATACCTATGGCGCTGGCGCTCGAGGCGGGCAGCGAGCAGTATGCGCCTCTGGCTCGCGCCATTATCGGAGGTCTTACCGTCTCGGTACTGGTCACGGTCTTCGTGGTTCCCGCAGCGTATCTGCTGGTGCATCGCAAGGAAGAACAGGCACCAGTAGCAGGGGAGGCTTAGTCATGAAGTTGAATCAGAAGACAAGCAGCATCGCACTCCTTCCGCTCGTGCTAGTTGGCTGCGAACTACTTGCTCAGAGCCCGTCGCCCGCATTGCCGAACGCGCCCGAATCATCGCGCCTCGTCGCATCCGCACAACCACCAACGGCAATGCCTCCTCCGACCGCAGACGGAACGGGAACTCCTACCCTGCTCACCCGTCAGGAAGCTGAGAAACTCGCGTTGGCGAACAATCCTCGCATTCGCATCACCCAGTTGATCGCCAGGGTTCAGCATCAGGTCGTTCGGGAACGTCGCGCCGATCAGCTCCCAAACGTGAACGGTAGCGTGACAGCAGTCGAGGCAAACGATGGCAGCAGAATATCCAGCGGCGCTCTTACCGCCTCAACGCTGATCAATCACGCGGGCATGGGGGTACAACTCAGCCAGCTGATTACAGACTTCGGGCGCACCTCGAATCTAATCTCTTCGGCAAAGCTGCAAGAGAAGGCGCGGCTTGCCGATGCTGAAGCCAGCCGCGAAGACATTGTCCTGGTCACCGACCAAGTCTTCTTCTCAGTCATTGAAGCCCAGGAAACACTGAGGGTTGCCGCTCAGACGGTCTCTGCGCGACAGGCTCTTACCGATCAGGTGAGCGCTCTCGCCTCATCGAAGTTGAGGTCGAATCTGGATCTGAGCTTCGCCCAAGTAAATCTCTCGCAGGCAAAACTGTTGCAGCTAAATGCGCAAAACGACCTTGATTCTGCGAAGGCAACCCTGAGTGCCGTGTTGGGTTACGACAAGCTGATGAACTTTCAACTTGTCGATGATACTGGCCCGCTGCCTCCACTTGCGCCCGATTCCCAGACTCTCATCGCCCAAGCCATTCAGAATCGACCTGATCTTCAATCCCTAAAGTTTAGCGAACAGGCTGCGGAGAAATTCAGCAAAGCACAACATGAACAGTTGCTTCCGACGATCAGCGCACTCGGCGTAGTTGGCGATACTCCGACCGGTTCCCCGCAATATTTCACAACCAACTGGTACGGAGCCGTTGGAGGAAACATAAGCATCCCGATCTTCAATGGCTTTCGGCTCACCGCGCAGGCCTCCGAAGCTGCATTGCAAGCCCAAGCAGCATCCGAGCAGACCCGCGCGCTTCGGGAGAAGGTTGCTCGCGATGTCCGGACCGCATGGCTCAATGCAAACACTGCCTTACAGCGTGTGACCGTAACGTCCGAACTCGTTCAAGAGGCAAACACCGCCTTGGATCTGGCAAAGACCCGGTACGATTTGGGGCTCAGCTCAATCGTTGAGTTGAGCCAGGCTGAACTACAACAGACGGAAGCCGCTATAAGCAACGCCAATGCGAGGTCGCAGTACAACTTCGCCATTTCAACCATCAACTTCCAGACCGGAGTGCAGCCGTGACCCATAGATTGATTCAGGAGGGCGATAATGCCCACTTTTGGTAAGAGCCTGGCGATCCAACTAGACTCTATTGTGTTTGCAACGGATTTCTCACCGGCCTCTCAGAATGCCGGCCTTTACGCTTCGGCAGTCTCGGTGCGGTTCGGCACCAGTCTTGTAGTTGCACACGCATTCACCCTCACTCAGGCTGCGCTGGAAGTTGAAGCCGAGAAGCCCGGCCGAAGTATGCAGAGAGCAAATCTCAAGCTTGATCTGACGCTAACGGCACAGGAACTCAAGTGCGGCAGGGGAACAACAGAAATTGTCCTCCTGCAGGGTGATCCGTGCCGAGAGATTCCGGCATTTGCGCAAACCAGGAGGCCGGTGCTCATCATTTTGGGGACGCACGGCAGAGGCTCGATCGACCGATTTATCCTCGGTTCCACCGCGGAACAAATCCTTCGTCATTCCTCTGGATCTACGCTTACCATCGGTCCAAACGTTAACATCCTCCATGCTGGGGCTTTGAATATTCGGCGAATTCTATACGCAACCGACTGCACGCCCGAAGCCGCCCACGCTGCTCCGGTTGCCGTCGCGCTCGCAGAGGCATTTTCCTCAGAGCTGGATGTTCTGAACGTCGTTCATTCGAGCGATAGAGATAATCTCGATGACCTTCATCGCCTTCAGAAGCATTTCTATGGTGCCGTTGAAGCGATCATGCCTGAGGGCACCGATGGCGCTCGCCAAATCTGCCAGCCACAAACATTCGTCAGTGTCGGAAAGCCACACACTGACATCCTGAAGCACATTGAGGAACGAGAGATCGACTTGCTGATCCTTGGTTTACACCGAAACACACACCTCGGCATGCAGAATCGCACTTCGGGAGCGTTTCCCATCATCGTTAAGGCGAAATGCCCGGTTGTAACGGTCGCCCGGGGTCCCACTTCTTAGCATCCAATCCCAGATGAGTGACCTGAAATGAAGCAGGCTTGATTAATGGCGAATCCAGAAGAGGGAGAACGAGATCCACGAGTCTATTTCGCCGCCGAGCGAACCTTTCTTGCATGGATTCGGACTGGGTTGGGCCTAATGGGCGTAGGGTTCGCGGTTGCGCGGTTCGGACTGTTCTTGCGCCAGATGCAGAGTGAAGAGACACATATGCCCGTTCACGCCACAGGCCTGTCCGTGTGGTCGGGAGTTGCTTTAGTCGGATTAGGGGTGATCGTCAATCTGAGCGCTGTTTTCAGTCATATCACCGTGGTGCAAAAGCTCAGGAATGGTACATGGATTCCCGGCCGCGTATCAAAGAGTGCCGTGGCCTTGGCGATAGTGCTCGCCCTTGTCGGCGTAGGCATGGCTTTCTACCTTCTGCTCGTCCGGTAAGCCAGGGTTCCACAGTTAATCCTGATGGCATAGTTGGTAGCCATTTCGAATGGTGTAAGCGGCCTTCGGGAATAGACTGGGTGCGGAGACTATTAAATGAAATGGATTCGTGTTCCACAAAGGGTCGTGATCGCTGGACTAGCGTCACTGGCTCTTTTTTTCGGTTCCTCGCAATGCCAAGCGCAATACATCCCCACCTCAGGGCCGGGAAGTGCTTTGTCAATTCCCCAGGCGCAGCTAATCCAGCCCGAAGTGCTGAACCATCTGCTCCAAACCAAGGGATCGGATAAGCCACTGTTGCTCCAGGTCGGTTCGCACCTTCTCTTCGATGAGGCCCACATTCCCGGCTCCGTGTATGCCGGCGCAGGATCTCAACCTACCGGTCTGCAACAGTTGCAAAGCACGGTCGCCACCCTCTCCAAGAAGAAAGCGATCGTTCTCTACTGCGGTTGCTGTCCGTGGAATCGTTGTCCCAACCTGGGACCTGCATTCAAGCAACTACAGGACCTGGGGTTCACCAGCGTTAAGGTCCTCTATCTCGCTAACAATCTGGGCACCGATTGGGTTGCCAAGGGCTATTCGGTTGAACGGAGCCGATAGTCTTCCACGTGTCGCCCGGAAGATCTTCCCGGGGCCAAGTGTCAGGCATGTACTGCCCTTCGCGCTTCGCCGGTTTGCCCTCACGGTTTTGATTCTCGGGATATGCCCGATAGCTTGCATGGCACAATCAGCTTCCGTGGCTACGCCGCTTGTTCACAAGAGGGCGCCGGAGTTCGTTCGCACTGATCTGGATCACAGGAGACTCAATCTCCGTGCCTACCGGGGCAAGGTGGTCTTGCTCAACTTCTGGGCCACGTGGTGCGCTCCCTGCCAGGTTGAGATGCCAAGCTTCGTTTCCTGGCAACGCAAGTACGGCCCACGCGGCCTCCAGGTCATCGGAATTTCCATGGATGACGACCCGGCCCTCGTGCGAGCAGCCTATCTAAAACTGAAGCTGAATTACCCGGTAGCGATGGGTGATGTGAAGCTGGGCGATCTCTACGGCGGAGTGCTTGGTCTGCCAATGACCTTCTTGATCGACCGTCATGGCAAAATTCGCGCAGAGTTTCAAGGGGAGGCGCACCTGAACAAGATCGAAGCGCAAATGCAATCCCTTTTGCCCAGCCGCTAAGAGCCTCGTAGGCCGTGTTCACGCCCCACATCACTTGTTCCCAGGAACGTCGCCCAGTCGTGCGCCTTCTCCACTCCGTCCGCAGAGGGGAGACTGCCCTCAGTCACGATCTGTCTCTTCTGGACGCGGACCACCCTCCACCAATCCTGCGATGACCTCAATCAACATTGGCAGGGCGATCTCGGAGTTCCACACCCTTAGGGTTGGACCGGGACGATTGGAACGATGCTGGCCATCATGTACTTCTGCATCGTTTACTGGCTCTTTCGGGGCAAGATTTCGTAGCACGCCGATACCTATGGCCACTGACATATCCAAGCGATTCGAATTGAAAATGCTCAACCGCAATGGTGATGCCACATTCTGAATAGCGCAAAGGGGTGCGCCGGCAATCACGGAGCCGCAATCCCGCCCTGCCTTGATCCTTGATCCCTTCCTCCACCAGATCTCAAGTTCGCAGGCTTCCCTTTCCACGATGGCGTAAATCGCCATGTCATAGGCATGGTTTGATTTAGTGCCCTCTGAGGCCGTGGCGGTCTGGGGCTTGGTGACTATGCGCAAATTTAATCTGACCCTTTTTGTAACGAATTCGATGTTCCGTGACTTTATCTCTATGAACGCATCATCGAAGGACACTTCATCCAATGATTTCTCGCTTGTATCGAGCCCTGGGCCTTTCTCTCCTCCTTTGCATCGGAGCATTGGCCGCCAATGCGCAAGATCCTCTGACACTCCGTCAGGCCGTAGATCAGGCTCTCGGACAAAGCCCCCAGGGTGCCATCGCTCGCGCCGTTGACCTGGAAGCGAAGTCGGCGGCAACCATGGCGCGCACCCAACTGCTGCCTCATCTCAACTTTGCGGAAGACATTTCCCGCGGAGACGATCCGGTCTATGCCTTCGGTACCCGTCTGCGGCAGGGACAGTTCACCCAGGCCGACTTCGCGCTCGATGCACTGAATCACCCTCCTTCGATCGGAAACTTCTCTACTCGCTTCTCCGGTTCGTGGACGGCATTTGATTCGTTCAAGACACAGAGGGAGATTCACAGCGCCGATCTCCTCCGGGCAAGCGCTTCTTCCTCCGCCAAGGCGGTTGACCAGCAGATTGTCCTCAACGTCGTCGGGGCTTACCAATCGGTGCTCTACGCGCAACGGGAAATCGAGGTCGCTCAGCATGAGCAGGAGACCGCATCGGCGTTGCTGGCTTCCGTGGACGACCACGTCAAAGCGGGTCTGGCGGTCGAGTCGGATCGGATGTCGGCTCAGGTCAATGCGGCCGCGCGCAAGCAGGAACTGATTGCTGCCCAGGGCGACCTGGACCTGGCGTGGGCGCAGTTGCGCGAGGCGATGGGAGCCCCCGATCTCAAGGCCTCTGAGTTGAAGCCGATTGAGCCGCATACATTCGACCAACTGCCGCTCGAGCAGGAGCTTGCAACAGCCGCAAAGACTCGTCCCGATCTGACAGCGCTGACGCAGGCGCAATCTGCGCAGGCGTCGGGCCTGCGGGCGGCGAAGTCGAACTTCGGCCCTGTCGTGAATACCTACGGAAATTGGGAAGAAGACCGCGGATCGCTGGGGAGTTCGGGCGGAAACAACTGGGTGGTCGGCGTACAGATCAGCGTGGATATCCTGCCGATCGGCAAACGTGCCCAGCTTGCGCAGCAGACCGCCGCGAAACAGAAGGTCGACGCGCAACTGTCTGCCTCGCAACAGCATGTTCGGCTGGAAGTAGGCCGAGCGCACATTCACCGGAGGACAGCGCAACTCTCGCTGGAAACGGCGCAGGCCGCGCTAAATCAGTCGGCCGAGAGCCTTCGCATTCTCAAAAACCGCTACGGCGCGGGACTTGCCAACATCACCGATCTGCTGCGGGCAGAAGATGCAGAGAGACAGAGCCAGTCGAACTACTGGCATGCGGTGTACGGAAGTACCGTGGCCTATGCCGAACTACTTTACGCAACCGGGACGCTAACTCCCGCTGCAGCGGAGGATTTGCAATGAAGATCTTGTTAAGGGCGAGTTTGCTTGCTGTTTTCGCGCCGACAATGGCCGGCTGTCATAGCAGCGAGTCGGTATCACCGGCTGTCGTCGAAACCATGCAGGCGCGGGTTGTCCAGAGCCAGCAGCAACAGGTTCCCCTGAACATCCGTTCGACTGGGACTGTCCACGCAAGGCAGACAGCCGTCATCTCCGCGCAGGTTATCGGGCGGATCCAGCAGGTCCTGGTTCGCGAGGGAGACAGTGTACGCGCGGGACAAACTCTGGCCGTCCTCGACGATGCTGCGTTGCGATCGTCAGTGGACCAGGCGCAAGCAGGAGTCAAGGCCGCTCAACAGCAGCAGGTGGCCGCGCAAACGGATGCGAAGTTGGCTGCCAGCACTCTGGATCGATACCGGCAACTTCAGGCCGAGAAGAGCGTCAGCCCGCAGGAGATGGACGAAGTTGCACAGCGGTCTGCCGCGGCCTCCGCCAGGCTCGAGGCAGTACGCTCACAAACCGACGCGGCTCGTGCCCAGGAAGCCGGAACCCACACGATGCTTGGCTATACCCGTCTGGTGGCGCCTTTTGCGGGAGTCGTAACGGCACGGATGGCCGATCCGGGGACGATGGCCTCGCCGGGCGTTCCCATACTTCAGGTCGATCAGGCAGGTGGGCTGCAATTGCAAGCCACGGTCGATGAGTCGGCCATCACCACCGTCCACAAGGGGATGAAGGTGCCGGTCGCGATCGATGGAGCTTCGTTCGCGAATATCACTGGGACGGTCGCGGAGATCGACCCAGCCGCCGATCCTAACAGCCATAGTTTTACTGTCAAGATTGACCTGCCTTCCTCAAGCCAACTGCGCCTAGGCATGTATGGAACAGCGGAGTTTGCGAACGGCGTCCGCCAGGCGATTGTCATTCCGCGTTCTGCTGTCGTTTTCCGCGGATCGCTCGTCTGTGCGTATGTTCTAGACGCTCAGGGAGTCGCACAACTCCGCTATCTGACTCTCGGCGCGGCACAGGGCAATCTCGTAGAAGTTCTGTCGGGCGTATCTCCCGGCGAACAACTCGTGGATGCTCCCGCTGACCGCAGCATCGCCGGCAAGCGCATCGAGGTCCAGCGATGAAGCAGGAGCTTGGCATCGCCGGGAAACTGGCTCACACCTTTCTCAACTCCAAGCTGACGCCGCTCTTCATCGCCGCGTCCCTGGCGATCGGAGCGTTCGCCATCGCCGTCATTCCTCGCGAGGAGGAGCCACAGATCCTTGTCCCGATGCTGGACATTACTACCGCGATGCCGGGTGCGTCCCCGGCTGAAGTGGAGCAACGCATCACTCTCCCGATTGAGAATCTGGTGCACCAGATCTCGGGCGTTGAGTATGTCTACTCCACATCGTCTCCTGGACAAAGCCTCGTAATCGTCCGGTTCCTGGTCGGCACGCCCCAGGAAGACGCGCTCATAAAGGTCTACAGCAAGCTCTACTCCAACTTCGATCGCATGCCGCCGGGCGTGTCTCAGCCGCTCATCAAGGCCCGCTCGATTGACGACGTTCCGATTCTGGCCCTTACTCTGTGGGGCCAGCACTACAACGGCTATCAACTTCGCGCTATCGCGGCCGAGATGCAACATAATTTCGAGCAGATCTCCGATGTTTCGGAGACGACGATCATCGGCGGACTTCCGCGGACCATGCGCGTTGAACTCAGCACCGGGAAGCTCAATGCCTACGGCATCTCGCCCATGGCCATAGTTGGCCACCTGCAAGCCGCAAACGCTACGCTGCAGGCAGGCAACTTCGCCGAGAACAACCAGGAGATCCGAGTAGACGTTGGCAACATCTTCACCCGCCAGGAAGACCTCGAAGCCGTTGTAGTAGGCGTAGTCCGCGGGCAGCCGGTCTATTTACGCGACGTTGCCGACAAGATCGTCGATGGCGCTGCCGACCCCTCCGACTACGTGGTATTTGGCACGGCAGACTCGCGCAATGCAGGTACGTCCGCAGCGGGGCAATACCCGGCAGTGACCATCACTGTGGCGAAGCGCAAAGGCACCAACGCCACCGATATCTCCAATGCCGTCCTAGCGAGCTTACACCGCATGCAGGGCGTCACCGTGCCCAACGACGTGACCGTCACCACCACCCGCAACTACGGAGAGACGGCCAAAGATAAGTCCGATGAACTGCTCGAGCACCTGCTGCTGGCGACGCTTTCCGTAACCCTGCTGGTCGCGCTTTTCCTGGGATGGCGTGAGTCAGGCGTCGTCCTGCTGGCGATTCCGGTCACGCTGGCGCTCACTATGTCGGTATTCTATGTCCTCGGCTACACCATCAATCGCGTCACGCTCTTTGCGTTGATCTTCAGCATCGGCATTCTCGTAGATGACGCCATCGTTGTCGTCGAAAACATGGTGCGGCACTTCCGCCTCCCGGAGAGCCACGGACGCCCGATGAGCGAAGTCGCGGTCGAAGCGGTCGCCGAGGTGGGCAACCCCACCATCCTGGCCACCTTCGCTGTGATCGCAGCAGTGCTGCCTATGGCTTTTGTCCGCGGCCTGATGGGGCCGTATATGCGTCCCATCCCCGTGGGAGCCTCTGCAGCAATGCTCTTTTCGCTGCTGGTTGCTTTCGTAGTTTCTCCCTGGGCCGCGCTCCGCCTTCTCGGAAAGCACCTTGGCGGTGACAAAGCACTCGAACCCGAGACCGATAACTGGCGAACCAGGCTCTATCGCCGTATCATGTCGCCGCTGATCCGCTCCCCGCGCAACCGCCTCTTCTTCTTCATCGGAGTCGCAGTGCTGCTGCTGATTTCGGTGGCGCTGGTGCCTACTGGGCTGGTGCGCGTGAAGATGTTGCCCTTCGACAACAAGAGCGAGCTGCAGGTCATCATCAATATGCCCGACGGAACGCCGCTAGAGCAGACTGCTCGTGTCGCTCAGGCTCTCGGTAACGAACTTGCGCGGCAGCCCGATGTCTTGAACTACCAGACTTATACCGGCACGTCCGGGCCTTATAACTTCAACGGACTGGTGCGCCATTACTACATGCGCCACCAACCCAACCAGGCCGATATCCAAGTCAACCTCCTGCCTGCAAAACAGCGCAGCGTGCAAAGCCATGCGATCGCAAAGCGACTTCGCCCGCTGATGGATGCCATCGGCAATCAGTACGGCGCTCGCATCCAGGTGAGCGAGGTTCCGCCTGGCCCACCCGTTGTGCAGACACTGGTCGCCGAGGTCTACGGCCCTGATCTGGCTGGTCAGACGCAAGTCGCCCAGCAGATCAAGTCCATCTTCCAGAACACTCCGGGCGTCGTCGATACCGACTGGTACGTCGAAGACCCTCAGCCGAGAATGGTAATGCGCGTGGATGAGGTCAAGGCCGCACAGCATGGCATCGCAGTCTCCGACGTAGCTCACGCACTTGCGCTTGCCATCTCGGGAACGCAGGTCGGCCTGGTACACGATCAGGCCTCGCGGGAGCCTGTGCCCGCAATCGTGGAACTTGACCGCGCCGATCGTTCCTCCGAACAGGGTCTCGAGAATATCCGCTTGCCGGGCGCGGACGGTGGCATGGTCTCCCTCCGGGAGTTGGTCGTCGTCGAACACAAGAAGATCGAGCCCAGCATCTATCACAAGAATTTGCGGCGCGTTGTTTACGTCACGGGAGACGTGGCCGGAGCCGAGGAGAGTCCGGTCTACGCCATCCTGAAGATGAACAAGGACCTCGATCATCTCACTCTGCCCGGCGGATACACGCTGACCCGCTACAACGGCGTGATGCCCGACTCTACCGACCATTACTCCATGAAGTGGGACGGAGAGTGGCACATCACGATTGAGGTCTTCCGCGATCTGGGCCTTGCGTTTGCCGCGGTCCTGGTTCTCATCTACGTCCTCGTGGTCGGCTGGTTCCGGTCCTTCATCGTTCCGCTGATCATCATGGCGCCAATCCCGCTGACGTTGGTGGGCATCCTGCCGGCCCATGCGATTCTGGGCGCATTCTTCACGGCAACCTCGATGATCGGCTTCATCGCCGGCGCTGGAATCATCGTGCGCAACTCGATCATCCTTGTCGACTTCATCGAGCTTCGTCGACGCCAGGGGATGCCTCTCGCCGAAGCGGTAATCGATGCAGGCGCGGTCCGCTTCCGGCCCATGCTGCTCACCGCGGCAGCGGTTGTTGTCGGGGCATGTGTGATCCTCTCGGACCCCATCTTTCAGGGCCTTGCGATCTCGCTGATTGCCGGAGCCGTTGCCTCGACCTTCCTGTCTTGGCCAACCATTCCTGTGCTCTACTACATGGTCCACTCAACGCGCCAGTCTGGGCCGGATACTCAACCCAACACAAATCAAGGAGATTCCCAATGACAGTCGAACGCGGCGTGCGCCTGATGGCAGGCGTGATGGTGTTTTTATCGCTTGCACTTGCCCATTTTCTTTCGCCCTACTGGCTGTGGCTGACGGCATTCGTCGGACTCAACCTGTTTCAATCGGCCTTCACAAACTGGTGCCCAGCCATGGCGATCCTGCGCGGTATAGGTTTGAAGGACGCCAACTGCGGCGCGACCAAGTAGGAGCGAGATGCACAACAGACGATTCCCCTCTTCCGAAGCATATAGGCTCGACCTCCCCGCACGTAGGATATGGCTTCCACCTGCAGATGTGCTCGTGGCGATGAATGTGCATTCCTGTCAGACCGTCGCCGATGTGGGCGCCGGGACTGGCTACTTCTCGCTGCCATTGGCAGATGCTGTTGGACTCCAAGGCAAGGTCTACGCAGTCGACGCCCAGAACGAGATGCTCGCGCTTCTGAGACATAAGCTGGACGATGCGGCGATACTCAACGTGGAACTGATCCACGCAGAAGCCGGCAACACAACCCTTCCGACAGGCAGTTGTGATCTCTTCTTCGCTGCAAATGTCTGGCATGAATTCGACGACTGCGATGCTGTTCTGAGAGAGGCCGCACGCGCGCTAAAGCCGGGAGGCCTAATCGCAATTCTCGATTGGCAAACCGATGCCCCGCCTGAACCCGGACCGCCCCTAAACCATCGCCTGCATTCTTCAACCGCCGTGGACGCGCTGCGCTTCGGCGGGTTTCAGAATATTGAAGTGGCCAACGTAGGCCTTTACTCATGGCTCGTTCAAGGAGAGATAACGCTATGACTGCCCGCAAATGCGCACCCCGGTCCAGCAACACGCGGCGAAATCACGGCGAACAACTCAAGGATGAGGTTTACCGCCAGATGTTCCGTCTGGAGGCAGGCCGACCAGGAGCCCATCTGGCTCTCCTAATTGCACTGCTACGCGGATGGCTCGCTTCATCCTCTGAGCCTGGAGTGTCCGAATTGAGCGAGTGGCTCAAGAAAATCTGCCCGATCTGCCTCCGCATGATCGAAGCCACACAGCTACCGGGCGACATCGGTCAACAACGGGTCCAGTAAGCGATTGAATTATGCAGGTTGCGCGACGACTCCGTAAGACTTACGGAAATGAGACATCAGACGGCGGCCTGCGCCACAGGTAGCCAGAGAATATACTTGCCTCGTGAGTGAGGACCTCAATCGATGCGACCAGAACTGATTCAGGCTGCCGAGCTCCTGCACCGCAATACCCCTGAAGCCGTCGAAGAGGCAATCGGTTTGCTGCAGAACACGGTCTATTCCTTCAGCATGAAGGTCTGCGGGCACAGGCAAGACGCGGAAGATACCATGCAGGAGGTTCTCTACCGATCGCTGGGTCACCTGGCCAGGATTCAGGACCCGCAAGCGCTTGCGGTCTGGCTGTATACAGTGACCAGGAATCGTTGTTGGCGCATGCGCCGTAAAGGAGCATCCGCTCCCACGCACATGCTTTCGTTGGATGAGTTGATACCCGACGAGCGCGAGCTGGGGCGATTGTTGCAGGACCCCGCCGAAAGCCCTGAAGCTAGTCTGCTCGACGCCGAGCAGCATCATCTCTTACATCAGGCGGTCTTGCGCATCCCCGTCCAATTGCGCATTGTTCTTGTGCTCCACGATATGGAGGAACTCACCACCGAACAAGTCGCTCAGATTCTCAACTTGCGACCTGGGACGGTTAGGGTCCGCCTCCATCGGGCACGCCTCTCCGTACGCAAAGAGATGAGCGGGATGTTGGATAGCGCACCCGAGCAGCCGGAGAAGAAGGGTCGAGCCAGGAAGTCCAAGGGTAGCCATGCCGATGGCGGACAGCGTCCCTCCGAGTGCCGCGAACTATTTTTGAACCTCTCCGAGTATCTGGATGGCCGGGTTGAGCCACGTACCTGCGAAGAGATGCGTGGCCATATCGAGGCCTGCCCAGCTTGCGTTGCCTTCCTCCGCAACCTGCGGGTTGCCATCGACCATTGCCGCTCGCTGGAGGTTCCGTGTGACCCTGCCGTTGCACCGCGTTTGCGTTCGATCCTCACCAGGGAATATCTACGCCTGCTAGGAATGCCAGACACCGAAAAAATGTTAGCTGCGGTGTAACGAATTGACTCCCCCATGTCTCTATTCCTGTAAGAGGTAATGACCATTATGCAAGTGACGATCAAGCATCTTGAGAACGTAAAATTTGCCATTCAAACCCGGTCCCACACAATTCTGTGCGACCAACCGGCTGAGAGCGGCGGCGATGACACAGGCATGACGCCTCCTGAGTTGATGCTCGCTTCCCTTGGCTCCTGCGCAGCGTTCTATGCCGTGCAATACCTGAAGACACGCGAGCTGGCAGAGAGCGGCGTTGAGGTCTCAGTGACCGCCGATAAGCTGACGCAGCCCACCCGGCTCGGCAACTTCAAGGTCAATGTCACCTGCCCGGTTCATCTTACCGAAGACCACACCGCCGGGCTGATGCGTGCCGTGCATCACTGTCTGATCCACAATACGCTGCTTTCGCCGCCTGAAATCCTGATCGAACTGACAACGAGCGAGACAGCTCTTCTTCAGGTCTGACCGTTACGATGGCAACCTGACTGCGCGGCCTGATATTGCAGGATTGACAGTGCGTCCACATGGTGCACACCGCATCTCCACGTGCAATGCGGTGCATGTCTCGCTGCAGCCCGGCAAAATCCGAGCGACATCTCAGAATGATGTGGGTTGGAAAGCAAAAAACACACCTTAGGGACCTGCAGGTGCGGGCATAGCGCGGATATAGGCCACGATTGCCTTCATGTCCTGAGCGTTCATATTGGTGAGGGGCATGCCACCCTTTTGCATCTGGATGCTGTGGTGCCGGAGAAGATCTACCAGCACCGACGCCGGGAGGATCGATGCAGTACCGGCTAATCCTGGTGCGGCTACTGTTCCATGCAGCCCCCCGCTGCCGTGGCAGGTTTCGCACGAGTTGTGCTGGAATACTGTCTGACCACGAATAGCCAATGGGCTAAGAGGAACAATAACGGCAGCAACCGGGGGCGCGCTTGGGTTCGCAGACGAGGCGGCGTTCCCAGACTTTGCGCTGGCGCCATTGACGGCGGGATTGCTGAGTGGACTTGGCACCCCGGCAGGCCTCGGGACCAAGGTCGACAGGAACGAGACCAGTTGAACCATCTGGGAGTCATTCACTTTCACGACGGGCATCCCCCCGGCGCGCATCCTGGTCGTGGGGTTATGCAACAGAGCGGGCAACTTATCTCCGGGGAACTTTGTTGCTACGCCGATGAGTGATGGAGCAAAATGGGTTCCCTCAGCGGTCGGCCCGTGACAAGCGGCGCAACCCTGCGAGAGGAACAGCGCGTGACCGGCGCTCGGTGGTATTGGGCTTGTTGCGACCGGTTGGGAGACGGCGGGACCTGTAGTCGCGGGTGCGTTGGCAGCGACAGGAGCACCCGGTAAGGGCGTCACATCGGGCGAGGGATACGCGTACGGTGTCGTGCTCGCTACGGCCGGGTGGGCTCCGGGTTCCGGAGCTTTGAGCGTTCGAAGGTAGGCGACCAGTGAATTGATCTCCTCCGGCGATGCCGAAACGGGCGGCATCCCTCCTGCCTTCATCTTTGCATTTGGGCTCTGAAGAAGCTGAGCCACTTGCGCATCCGGGGTCTTCGCAATCAGCGGAGCGATCGCAGGCACACGGGCTCCCTGACCTGCCTGTCCATGGCAAACAACGCATCCGCGCAACTGGAACATCTGCTGGCCCGCGGCGATAGGTACAGACAGTGGGTTTGGAGGGCCTCCACCCAACTGTCCTGCAGCATCATTCATGCCGACCATGCCGGGCACGGCGTCGCTGCCACCAGAAGAGGTCTGCGCCGGCAGAACTCCAGAGGTCGCCGGTACATTCGCGGCGTTTGTTCCAAGCACTCCCAGGTACGCCAGCAAAGCGGACATATCATCTGCTGAAATGTCGACTGCGGGCATGTGCCCTGCGCGCATCTTGGCACTCGGATCATGTAGCAGCGCGATTAATTGCGGCTCGGGAAACTTTGTGGTCACGCTGACTAGACTTGGGGCGACCGACGATCCCATCCCAGCGGCACCGTGACAGCCGGAGCATCCATGCGCCTGAAAAATTCCCTTGCCATGCGATATCAGGGGATTCACAGGCCCAGTCGGCAGGCCAAGCGGACCGGTCCCGCCCGGAGATTCCACATAGGGTTGGAACGGTGCAGCGGTGTAAGCCTTCTCTTCTTGATCTTGTCTCTCGATCTGGGAAGATACTGCCGCGTCATGCCGATCATCCATGCGACTCTTCGCACCGAGGTAGACAATCCCAAGTACGACGAAGGCGACGGCCAGGACAGGAATGGGTCTGCGCCAGGGTCTCCGCTCCAGTCTGCGATCCAGAAACGGCGCCAGGAAGAACAGCATCGCAAGCAGGCCTGGAATGACGACGACGGCAAGCACCACCTTCGGGCCCTCCCAATACTTCAGCCATTCGAACATGGGCAGGTAATACCACTCCGGCCGCGGAAGAAATTGCGTATCTGCCGGGTTAGCTATCGGACCGAGGCCCGCCGGGTGGAAGTACGACAGGAAGCCCAGGCCCACCATAATAAGCAGCGCGAGTGCCATGTCCATCAAGACCTGGCGCGGATAGAATCCCTCAGGTGCCAACTTCGGCTCGATGGGGTCTTCGTTGATCGGGCCTGCTGCTCCCGCCTTGCGGAAGAGGAAAATATGTATCGCAATAAGCGAGAAGATTGCGGCGGGTATAAGAAAGACATGCGCCACGTAAAATCGCGAAAGCGTGAGCGTGCCGATGGTGTCGCCGCCTCGAAGGAGACGTGTTAGCCAATTGCCGAGGAGCGGTATCTGGCCGACGATATTGGTGCCCACTGCGGTCGCAAAATAAGCCTTCTGGTCCCACGGCAAGAGGTAGCCTGTGAAGCCCATTCCCAGCACAAGAAAGGACAACACCGCGCCGGACATCCACAACAACTCACGCCGACCCTTGAACGAGCCGTATAGAAACGTCTGCAGAAAGTGCAGCGCCAGCACAATGATCATGGCGCTCGAGCCATAGTAGTGCAGGCTACGCAGGAAAGCGCCGGCGGCGACCTGCTTCGTGATGTACGCGACGCTGGTATGCGCCGTCTCTGCCGAAGGAACATAGTAGAGCGCCAGGCAGATGCCGGTAATGATCTGCGAGATAAAGATGAACAGCAAGCCTGAACCGAATACATAGGCAAGCCGCGCCCCGCCCGGGATCGGCTCGTCGAGCGACTCCTTCATTAGCTTGTCCAGCCCAGCCCGTCGATCCAGCCACCGGAAAAGTCGCTTGCGAAGGGTTCCGCTTCCAGGTGCATCAGCGACTATTTCTCTCTTTTCGTCCACGGATCCACCCTCGATGCGTCTAGCTCAGCTTTTCCTGGTTGGGCACGTTCGATCGGAAATACTCGAATTGCACCTGCAACTTGCCATTCTTTAGCTGTGTCGGAAGCGAATCCATCGCTCGCGGAGGCGGTCCTAAGATGTGCTGCCCGTCCGCCTTGAATTCACCGCCGTGACATGGGCAGACAAATTTGTCATGGTCAGGCTGCCACGAGACGCTGCAACCTAAGTGAGGACAAATCGCCGAAAGAACTTCAAGCTTGCCATCAGCGTTCTGGCTGACATAGACGGACTGGGCTGACACTACCTCTCGCCACCCGTCGCGCTGTGTGAATGTGATTGTTTTTCGTGCCGGGCTCTTGCTGTTGGCAAACTCGCTGATATCGCCGACATCCGACCACTCCGTTCCCGCCACTTTCGCGTACAGAGGGTAGAGAATATATCGCAGCACCGGGACGGCAAGGATCGCTCCCATACCGGCCGAGCCAACAGCCAGGAGTGCTCCAAAGAACGACCTCCGGGTAACGAAGACGACGTTTTTCTTATCCGCCACCTCATGGATCTTGTTATCTTGCTCCATGCGGTCTCCTAGAAATTCAGCCACAAGGCCATGTAGACGGTGTTGTTGTCGGACGCATTGCGATTTGCACCGTCGTAGTTCGAACTGGCTCCGTTAAACTTCGTATAGCCGGTGTAGTTCAAATTAATGTCGATATTCTGAACCGGCCAGTATGCGAACTGCGCGATGTAACCGGTGGTATTCGGGTGGCCATTGTTACTGCCCGTCAGGGCCGCTGGCGCGTAAAGCAGCGGGTCGTTCGATCCTGTCGTAGTGAAAACGGCGCCGGTTGCCGAGTACTTATTAGCCCAGTGATACGTGCTGTCCAGCTTAAAGGTGTTCAAGTGCTGAAGATTCGTGCTCGCCCCACCGGCCAGAAGCGTCGCCCCCAAATTAGATTTCTCGTGGATAAAGGTCCCATGCATGTCGAGCAAGTTGGCACCAAAAGGCCGCTCGTATTGGAAGTCGATGGAAGAATCTATATAGCGGTCCTCAGGACCAAGGACAGCGCCCGGGTAGGAGTTGACATAGATTCCATAGGTTCCAACTTCGAGGTAGTTACTACCCCAGGTCTGCTGCCACGCGGCTCTCCAATAAGGCGCCACGCCACTGATGTTGTGCGCTTGCCCGGTCCCGGCAACGGGAGTTGCAGCACCCGCGTGCTCTGAGCGATAAACCGTCACGTCTGTGTAGAGGTGGTTATTCCACATGCTGTAGCCACCCAAGCCAGCCACATCCTGGCCGAGGCCTCCGATGAGCGGAGAGGCGATTGAACCGACGCCGGAGGGGGTTGATATCCATGGAAAGCCCCACACTGGCGTGCTGTTCCACAAGTCCTCTACGGACGGGTTGTTATTTAAGGTTATGCCATAATCCCAATCCTTCCCAGCCAGCTTTCCCTGATTGGCGTAGCGAAGGTCAGTATTGTCGATACCAAAATGGTCGTTCGAATGGGTGTAGGTAAGTTGCGCCAGGCCGCCGAAGTGCGACGCGAATGCTCCCG